>CAMVAF010000010.1 GCA_947165365.1 uncultured Clostridia bacterium
TTGAAGAGCTTGAGAAGTACCTCGCGCCGATATTGAACAAATGATTTTCATGACATAACATTAGCATAATTATAAAGAATATAGTAAATTAACCAATCAATTAATGTAGCAATACCACCGACTATTAAAAATTTAATTATTTGAATTAATATTTCTTCAAATTTACTACTTAATTTAATTTTAAATAATTTTAATATTTTTTTTATTTTATCATCCATTATTCTTCTCCAATAAATTAATATCTATATGATATCTTGGTCTTTTTTTAGTTTCAAAATATGTTTTACCAATATATTCACCAACTATTCCAATAGAAGTTAGTTGAATACCTGATAAAAAGATAATTAAAGAAATAATACTACCTATTCCTAAAGTATGATAATTATTAATATCTAATATTATAAAAATAATTAAAGAAATAAAACTAATAATACTTTGAATTATTCCTAAAAATAAAATTATTTTTATAGGTTTAGTACTAAAAGATGTAATACCATCCCAAGCAAGAGAAAGCATCTTTGATAAAGGATATTTACTTTCCCCTTTACATCTTTCTCCTCTTTCATAAAAAACGATACTTGATTTATATCCTATTAAAGGAAACATTCCTCTTAAAAACAAATTAACTTCATTATATTTTGAGAAAGATTCTAACACTCTTTTAGAAGTCAATCGAAAATCAGCATGATTATATATAATATCAACACCCATCTTACTCATTAATTTATAAAATGACTCTGCTGTAAATCTTTTAAAGAAAGTATCAGTTTTTCTTTTACTTCGACAAGCGTAAACTATTTCACTACCTTTTAGATATTCATCAACCATTTTATCAATAGCATTAACATCATCTTGCAAATCAGCATCCATACTGATTATCATATCAGCATAATCTTTACACGATAATAATCCTGCAACAAGTGCATTTTGATGCCCCTTATTTCTAGATAAAGAAATACCGGAAAATAAAGAATTTTTCTTAGATATTTTACTAATTATTTCCCATGTTTTATCACGTGATCCATCATTAACAAAAACTACTTTACTATTTTTATCAATCTTTTTTTCTTTAATTAAATTATTCATTTTCTTATCTAATACATTAATGGTATCAGAAAGAATTTCTTCTTCATTAAAACATGGTATTACCATATAAAGTACATTTTTCATTTTTACCTCTATAAATAAAATTATACCAAAATAAAGAAAAAAGAAAAAGGTATATGACACTTATTTTTCTTTTTTTAATTTTTTAGTTATTGGTTTTTCAAAGAAATAAGTAAATATTATTGCAACAATTAAGGAGATAATAATACATAAAAGAAAATATGTCCATTGCCATTTAACATCACCTAAAAAATTAGGGGGAGTATCGCCAGTCCAATAAGGAATTCTAAATTCTTTTAATTTAACCGCAATAAATTGATGATAAATATATAAATTAAAAGATATAACAGCAATAAATTTCATTAATTTATTTTCTAATAAAAAACGATAATATTTAATAGACAAAATGGAACTTATAATAAAAATAGTAAATAAAATAGATAATAATAGTCGGTAATCAATTTGCCATCTTTGAATATCTAAACTTATTGTTGAACATAAATATTTATATATAAAAATACAAGAAACAGAAACCAAAGTAAAAATTATATCTTTTATAGTATTTCTTTTTTTATTTTTAGTATATTTTACATATAAATAGCATCCCATCATACCATTAGCGTAAACCATAAAGAAGGTTAACGGATTATTAACTAGTAATGAGATATTACTATCATTACTAATGAAATGAAAAATTATGGTACTAGTAATCCCTATACTCATCATAACTAAATATGTAATAACGGGATGTTTCATAAACTTTTTAGCAAGGTATGGAAAGATTAAATAAAATTGCACCTCTAAGGCAACTGTCCATAATACTCCTATATAATTAGTTGATAATAAAGTATCAAGAAAAAGATTATGAACAAAAAATAAGTGTGTTAACGTATCTTTAAAAAAGAATGACATAGAAATATTTTTATTGGAAATAATAAGAAAAATAATGGCAATAACCATTGATAATAAATATGATGGTAATATTCTAATAATTCTTTTATGGTAAAATGTCTTAGTATTAGGAATATCATCATGATAAATCATACTTCTTGCATATGGCAAAAACAAACAAAAACTAGAAAGGAGTATCATCATTTCAACAAATAAATACCCATATCTTGGAATAAAATCTAAACTAATATTTCCAATATGATGAAATATCCAAGATTGTTGCCAAAAATGATACCATACTATTATTATTATCGCTAAAGCTCTAATCCCATCTAATACTTTAATATGATTTATTTCATAATCATTATTCTTCATTATTAGCTCCTATTTTATATAATTCTTCACTTCCAAAACCAATAACTTTTTCTAAATAATTTATCGTATACCAATTATCATTAATCGCTTTTTCATAATCTCCATAATAGATATAAGTAATATTATTTTCTTTACAAAAATCTTTTAATTCTTCATAATTGCTAAAATACATATTATGTATTTCCATGCTTCTATTATTATATTCATCAATAAATCCATGAAAATAAACATAAAGAGATGAACCAACATAAATATTTCTTCCCGCAAGAGATACTATAGGATTTATATGCGTATCACTTGTTAAAAAGATACTTTCACTATCAGTATTTTTCTTTATATAATCACTCATTTTTATCATATCATGAGAAAAAGTTTGATAAATACCTCCACTTTTATATTCTCTTCCAATGGTTAAAACACCTGATAAAGTACCTAAAATAATAATGATGATAGAAAAGAATATTCTTCCTTTAACCCCTTTTAATTTATTAAATAAATATATTAAATAATTAGAAACCATGATTATAAAAATCATATAACTTACAAAAAATAATTTATTATTATCATATTCATTTGGTTGAAAGATAATAAATTCTGCAAGTAGAAACAAAAGAAAAGCACTTATAATTATTTTTTTATTATCTTTATCAGCATAAATAAACGCTGGTATTAAAAAGATAAATGTAATACCCCAATTTTTAACATAAAACCAGATATAAGGATCCACTTTATTTACCCAATTAAAATGATATTTTAAAAATGATTCATTACCTATTGTCTGACTAAATGTCCAATAAAATAACTGAGGAAAAGCTATCAAAATAACAATTAATCCATAAATTAAATAATTATAAAAAGTTTGTTTTTTATCTTTTTTTATTATTAAATCTATTATCATCATTCCTAAACTAATAACACCTAAAGCTAAAAAAGAATGAGTATGAATCATTGGCATGGTACTAGCAAGAAGTGCTAATATCACAAAATATTTTCTTTTTCCTGTTTTACTACCTTCTATTAATAACCAAAGTGTTGGCATAAGCATAAACCATCCGGCCATTGTTGTTCTTTGAGGAATAATCATATCACAAATTGGATTAGCCCATCTAATATTCATTTCATTAAAATTAGTTGGCGTGTGATAGTAATCTGTAAATATTCTGGTAAATGATGCAATATCTCCTTTTGCGCCATCCAAAAAATAAATGAAACCAAGTCCTCCTCCAAGAAAGAAAAAGATACATGAGATAATGGCTGCCCTTTTATTACTAGTAATCTTATATGATAAAAAGTAAAATCCCATTACTAAAGATAATGATAAAACATAACTAGGTATTAAAATAGACATTCTTAAAGAAGTACCAAATAAATATAAACTAGATGATAGACTATCCACTAAAAAAGGATAATTAAGTTTTGTTCCTGATAAAAAAGCGTAATTTGGAGGAAATACTTTTTGTTCAGCGATACTAGTTATAAAACCTAAATGCATATTAAGGTCCCCATATGTAGATTGACCTGATGCTACTGCCCCATTTTCTAGTGGTACTAATATATGATTAGTTAATAAAATGGCAATAACAAAAAAGATAGGAATAATTAAAAGCAAAAATATTTTTCCACTCATTTCACCATCATTTAGAAAAGTAAATACTCTCTTTTTAAAAGAATTAAATCCCTTTTTTATAATTATAATAATTAAAGGAATAATAGCAATAATTAATAAAATTATATGACTAATAATAGTAAAATCAAAAATAAAAGAAGGTATGATTATTCCAAACATTAAAATAACATTACCAAGAATCATACCTATCCATAAATGAAAATAGAAATTCTTTTTAAATATGTATTTACTATAAATAAAACCTAAAACTAAGAATAATAAATAATATATAATCCCTATCATAATATCTCCTTTATATCATTTTTTTAAATATAAATTATTTCATAACAGTATACATTAAAATTGTACCAAAAACATTCAGAATAACTCCCAAAATAATAATCATAATTTCTAATTTATTTAATCTATATTCTTTAACATCATTATCATATATTAAACCTAAGAATACAAAAGGTAAAATATCTATTGTATATCTAGCTCCAAATTGCCAAGCTCCTAAAGTTTTATGCAAACATATTAATATAATATTTATACAAACAAATATCAAAACTAATATATTTAAGAAATTAATTTTTTTCTTTTTTATATATTTTTTTATCATCTCATATATATAAACAATTAATATAGGGTTAGCAATAAAAAAACAAAAAGGCATCATGAAATGTAAGTGTAATCTACTATCAACATCAATCTCATTAAAAAATAATTCTTTTAAATTTGGCAATAAATAGTTAATACTAAATTGACCATTAACTGCTTCTGTAAATTCTGGTAAATAATTATGTCCAAATTCTAATATATTATCAAACCTAATATAATTGTAGAACATATAGCATAACCCAATAATAATTGATGGTAACAAATACATAATATTAATTTTTAATTTAACAAACAATTTATTTTCTTTATCTGAAACTAAATAATAGATAAAAAACATTATCATGTAAATTAGTGAAAATGGTCTACACCCAACTGCCAAAGCAAGAAATAAAAATACATATATCTTTTTCTTATTTAAAAATGAATTAACCGCCAACAAACACAATAAATAATTTAAAAGTTGTGCTAAAAACCAAACACCACTATCCATGGAAATTGATATTAAATTAGTGCCAATAGTAAATGCTAAAGATAAAAGTATTGATATAAATTCATTGTATTTTAATTTTTTTAATATTCGATACAAGATAAAAAAACAAGAAGAAAATAATATAAATGATATTAAATTAGTCGGTATATTATCACCAAAAACAATAATAAAAGGTAACAAAAAAACAGATGGTAATGGTGGAAAACTAACAAAATAATGACCATTATATATAGCAAGTTCTAAATTTTCATAATTATGATCTAAAAAGACTTGCCCTTTTAACCATGCTTTAGCTTGTAACTCATACGAATTATAAACACTACTGCCTACAATAGAAGTGTCTATAATTTGATGAATTAAAACAAATATCATAAAAAATGAAAAAATAATCATTAACAAATTACTATATTTTTTTATAAACTTTATCATACCCTATCCCCACTAAAATACTCCACATACATATTTTTAGAATAAACAACAAGCATAACAAGATATAAAATACTTAAAATTGATATATCAATAGCAAAACCTGAGAATAACAAATACATATAACCATTAAGTGAAATTAATTCAATAATAATTGGTATATAATATTTATCTTTATGTATAGACCAATAAATTAAAGCAATAACATCTCCCATAAATAGATATCTTTCATGCATCTGTGGTAAGAAGAAATTACATATTAAAATAGACCATAGTGCAAAATCAATAATACTTTTTTTATTAAATTTAATTTTTTTATTAATGACAACAAAAGCTATTATCATAAAAATTATAAGAGTAATAATAATACCAATACTACTCATTTCTTTTAATGGAGTATTAATTAAATTAGGGTTACTACTATCATATCCTTTAAGAAATATACTATAAAAATTAGGAAGATTTAACGTTAAATAATTATCATATGTACCAGCCTGATTAAAATAAATTCTAAAACCTGTTAAGAAATCATGAGAAAAAATAACTTTTGGGATACTACAAGCAAAAACTACTAATGGAATAATTAAAAAGTTTTTAAACCTAATTTTCCTATTAGAGAAATATAAAAGAACATATAATGGAAAGATAAAAATCGCTTGAAATTTAAATGAAAAAGCTAAACTCCAAAAAATCATTCCTTTTATAAAATCATTCTTAATTAAATAATAAAGAGATATTAAAACAAAAGATGTATATATACTATCACTTTGTGCCCAATAACTAGAATTTAAAATAATAGTTGGTAATATTAAATAAATACCATAAATAATTAAAGCAATTCTTTTACTATTTTTATTATTTTTAAATAATTCTAGAACTATTTTAATCAAATAAATACCACCAAGATATTCAAAAATCAAAGATACTATTTTAATTGATATTAAAGAATCTACTGGAATATAAGTAAGAATCGATAAAATAGTCATATAAATTGGTGTATAATTTCCAATATTTCTACTTAAAGCAAGTAATCCACCATTAATTTTTAAATCATTAAACCAAGGTTTTAAAAACATATCATAGTCCCCTGATGGATATTTAAGTAAAAATATTCTAATAACTAAAGAAAAAATAGTTAATAATATAAATAATATAACATATGGATGTTTTTCAATATATTTCCATGTTTTATTTTCAATATCAAATTTTTTCATAAAAATACTCCCTAAAAATACCAACTAGATAACCATTTTAATGATTCAATATAATCACTTTCAATACTTATTCCAGAAACCACTGGATAAAAGATAAAAAACATAATGATAACAGAATAAATATATATCCAATATACTTTATCGCTTTTAGTTTTTTCTACTAACCATTTAATTAAAGATACAATTCCTAACATAACAAATGGTAATGTAATAAAATAATGATACATAAACATAATTCTGCCTATAAAGATATATGGAATAAATGATGAAAGAATAAAAATCAAGATAAATCTACTAAGATTATTTTTCTTTATAGCACTAACAACTAAATAAATAAATCCAGGTATTCCAAACCACCATACTAGAGGGTTACCAATATCTACAATTGTTTCTCTAAATCCATTAACCATTTCACCAGAATATAACCATACTGGTTTATACATAATAGGCCACTCATACCACTTTGATGTAAAAGGATGTGTTGCCTCAAGATTAGCATGATAATCATACATCATTTTATTAGTTTTAAAAATACCACTAAATGTTCCATCATAATAACTAAGATTTGGGAACAATAAATAACTTAAAATATAAATAACAATAGGTATCACAATAAAACTAATCACACAAACAATAAATAATTTAAATAAGTCTTTATCTTTTCTTAAAAATTTTATAAATTTAAAGATTAAATATCCAATTATAATTACAAAATAAATAATTACTATTACTTTTGCAATTTGACTATCAAAAACCAAGAAAAACAAATAATAAAGCATTACTGGTAATAATAGACTAGAAACTATGTTAATCCAAGTATTTATCTTGATATTCTTAATATATTTAATAACATTAACATGATATTCCTTGAATAAATGTCTAAAGAAAACAATAGCAAGACCTAAAGCAACATACAAGGCATTCCATTTAACTCCAATAGCTAATCCAATAAATAATCCTGATAACAATAAATTAATAGTTTTCTTTTTAAATGAATCCCTTTTCCCTAAATTAAAATAATTAACCATAAAAATAACTGATAAAAGAATAAATAATATTTGGAAACTATCAGATAAAGCAATTCTAGTATCTGCAAAATGAAAATTATCAAACATCATTATAATAGCGCCCAATAAAGCATATTTTCTATTTTCAAATAATTTCTTACATAAAATATACATTATAGGTATTAAAAGAATTCCTGCGATATTTCCCATAAGACGCACCGTAAAAGGACTAAAACCAAAAATTAATACAGGTATTGACATAATAAGTTTAGCAACAGGAGGATGACTCCATTCAAAAGCATCCAATCCATGTGTATATTCATAAGCACTTCTTGCAAAATAAACTTCATCAAAATATAAACTATTCATATAACTAATTTTTTTTGGTATTAAAGAAGTTTCATCTGTTAAAGGACCATCTTGTTTTGGTATATTAATTCTATTTTCAAAATTATCATAAAAAGCAATATCACCTAAAGTAACACCATCTGTTTTACCAACAAATTTAATTGAATTAAATGATGTATCAATTAAAACATCTTCATATGATAAAACAGAATTTGTTGTAAAATCTTTTAAAAATTGATAATCCCCATCACCACTTTTAGTCCAAATAGAAATATCACCAATATTATAACCAGTGTAATATCGCATTTTAGATACATAATTTTCATTATTTAAATTAACAACAATTTCATTATTATCATTAAAATTATGAAATGTTTTTGGAGATGACATATCCCCTAAACGATAAAAAGATAATATTCCATAAACCAATACCATAATTCCCATAATAATATAATCTATTTTTTTTATTTTAAAATCAGTATCATTTAATATTTTAAGAAAATTCTTCATATTAACTCCCATTTAATTATACCAAACATCCAATAGATAAACAAGAATAATTAAAAGATAGAAAAGAAAAAAGAATAGTAATTTTTTCTATATTACTATTCTTTTTTTACTTATATAAATTCAAATATTTTAAAACCTCTTTAACATCGGTAACTGGAATAATATTTAATTTATCAATAATTTCTTTAGAAATATCTTTCAAATCATTTACATTATCTTTAGGAATAAACACTTTTTTTATACCAGCTCTTTCGGCTGCCATTAATTTTTCATTTAATCCACCTATAGGCATAACAAGACCTCTTAAGCTAACCTCTCCTGTCATCGCTATTTTTTCATCAACACGTTTATTAGTTATAAGTGATGCTAAACTTGAAGTTATCGTTATACCAGCTGATGGACCGTCCTTAGGAACAGCCCCATCTGGTACATGAATATGTAAATCATTATTTTTAAACAGATTTGCCTTTTTAGGATACAAATCCTTAACAAGACTAATAGCAATTTGAACACTCTCTTTCATAACATCACCAAGTTGACCTGTAATAATCACCTTACCATCACCTTTAGTTAGAAGTGACTCAATAAATAGAATTTCTCCTCCAGCAGAAGTCCATGCAAGACCCGTAACTATTCCTGATTTCTTATTTTTAATAGCATGATCATGTTTAATTTCCTTAGTATCAATATATTCACTAACATTTTTGGCAGTAATATTTATTTTTTCTTCTTCATGAGAAACTATTTTAACAGCAACACATCTTGCTAAATGATTAAGAACTCTTTTTAAATTTCTAACTCCTGATTCCATCGTATAACCAGAAATAATTTTATCAAGACCACTATCAGTTATCGTTAAATCTTTTTTTGATATTCCCGTTTTCTTTAATATTTCAGGAATTAAATGTTTCTTAGCAATATATTTTTTTTCAATTGGAGTATATCCACTAAATTCAATAACTTCCATTCTATTTAACAAAGCCTCAGGAATATTTCCTATTTCATTTGCAGTACAAATAAATAAAATATCAGATAAATCATATGGTACATTCAAATAATGATCAGTAAAAGTATTGTTTTGTTCAGGATCTAATACTTCCAAAAGAGCACTTGCTGGATCTCCTTCTATTGAGGTAATTAATTTATCAACTTCATCTAAAACTACAACAGGATTTGAAACACCACACTTACTAATACCATCCATGATTCTACCTGGCATTGCCCCTACATATGTTCTTCTATGACCTCTTATTTCTGCTTCATCTCTTATTCCACCAAGACTAATTCTTACATATTTTCGATTAAGTGCATCAGCTATTGCTTTAGCAACTGATGTTTTTCCAGTACCAGGAGGACCAACAAATAACATAATACTTCCTGATTGTTTTTTGTTTAAATTCATTACAGCAATCTCTTCAATTATTCTTTTTTTAACTTTTTTTAAGCCATAATGATTTTTATCAAGTATCGCTTTTGCTTCATCAATATCAATTTCCTTAAACCTTTCTTTTTTCCATGAAAGACTGGTCAAAAAATCAACATAATCATATAGCATACCATATTCTTGTGAATGATTACCCTCTTGCTTCATACGATTTATGACTTTTAAACATTCTTTTTTGGCAATATCATTCATCCCAGAATCATTAATTTTATTTTCAAATTTTTTTATATCACTTATTTCTTCTGGATGCATTTCATCTAACTCTTTTTGCATATACTCTATCTGTTTTTTCAAAGCATGTTCACGATATATTTTTTCAGTTTCTTCTTTTTCACTATTTTCGGCTTCACTACTTATTTTTTCAACAGATATAAATTCATAAATAATTCTTTCTATTTCCCTACATCTTTCTTTATCAGAATCAATTTCCAGTAAATGATATTTTTCTTCAGAAGATAAATGAATAAATTCATTAATTGCCGTAATCATTTCATTAACTGTTTTCCACTCAAAAATAAATCCCCTTGCAAAAAAAGACCACTCATAATTTTGAATAAATCTTAAAATTTCTTGTTTTAACTTATTTAATATTTCTTGCTCTACTTTATTATTCAAATCTTTTTTTGTTTCATATGGACTAATTTTTATTTCAAATTGATTATCACTAACTTTTTCAATATATTCAATTTTAATTCTATCATTAGTTTTAATAATCGTTATTCCATTTTTCTTATCTTCAACTTTACCAATTACTCCAAGACGATAAAAATCATCTAAATTAAAATTATTTGTAATACGAGACATTGTTGGAATTATAATAACATCATCATCTATCTCTAATTCTTTTCCATCCATTCCATGAGCAACATCATTTCTTAAATACAAATATGAATTTGGTAATAAAATATAATTATAAAGATTAATTATCTTCATATAATCTCTCCTTTAGCACTTGAATTATTTGAGTGCTAATAACATTATACAAAAAAAGATAATAAAATGCAATAACTTTTACATCATTATCTATTATTAATCAAAAAATCCCTTTTGATATAACTTTTCTTTAATTTTTCGTTCAAGTTCATCACCCGTGTATTTTCTTGATAATTTAATTCTTATTTTTTCTTTTTCCTTCATCTTTAACTCATCTTGATTATCAATAGTAATATTATTTAAACAAGAATTTATTAAGTCTTTATCATAACCTAAATTAATTAAATTAATTAACATTTTGTTTTTAAAAATATATAAACTTTTTTTATTAACCTTTAATTGCTTTTCAAGATAGTGATTGATTCTTTCTTTCCAAAATTCATTATCATAACTTAAATATTCATCATAATCATTATAACTTATTTCCAAATCTTCCAAGTGCTTAATGATTTTTATAGGTCCATCCATTGATAAATTAACGTGATCACTTACATAACACTTAGCGTAATAATTATCATTTAAATATCCCATATTAATTAATTTATCAATTGTTTCTAATACTCTTTTATTATCATAACCTTTTTTTAATAAATAATTACTCATTCCCATTTTAGATTCTACATGATTAGATAATCTTCTTAAAGCAATATCATATATTTCATATTCACTATTTATTTTTAATAAATTATCTAAATCATTTATTTCTTTTTTCCATAAAAGATTTTCTTTTAAAATAACATCTTCATATAATTTTATTTTTTCATTGTTTTCTAAAATTAATTCATATTTATTACTACCTATTTTTTTATATTTAATTATTTTCATTTTTACCTCAACCATTAACATTAATTATATCAATAAAAATTTTATTACACAAATCTTTTTTTCAATTATAAAATAAATTTAAAAAAAGCACTTTTTAGTACTTTCTCTATTTTATATAATTATAACTACATGTTCTAATAAGTCTATTCATAATTGCTAGACCAAGTCCAGAAGTATCCACGGCTTCAATTAGTATTATGTCACCTTTTATTTTATCAGCTTCTCTTAAAATTCTAAAAATATTATGAGCTATTTCTGGTTTACTATCACCATAATTAAAGTATTTTAAACAGGGAATATTCTTGTTTTTACTACTACCAATAAGAATACATTTACTATATTTTAAAGATTCTTCAAGTATTTTTTTAGAATCTACTAAAATACATGGTGTTATTGGTGCATAATGTTTATATAACATACCAGGACTTTCAGCATTTCCATGAGCCTCTTTCATAACATATTCCGATACTTTACAATTTCCTATAACACTTTCAATATCTTCCCTAGTTATAAAACCAGGACGTAAAATAGTAGGTATACCATCAATTACTTTAACAACAGTACTCTCAAGTCCAATAATAGTTTCTCCACCATCTATTATAAAATCAACTTTATTATTAAACTCACTATAAATATCATTAACTCTTGTACCAGATGGTTTTCCTGATATATTAGCAGATGGAGCTGCTATAGGATAATTTATGATACTTAATAAATTATGCGCTATCACATGATCTGGAATTCTTATTCCTACAGTATTCATATTACATGTAACATTATCTGGAATAATATCTTTTTTCTCTAAAATTAGAGTGAATGGTCCTGGCATAAATTTATCAATTAATATTTTTTCAATTTCATTATTAATGATAGCATACTTATCTATTTCATTTTTATCTTTTAAATGAACTATTAAAGGATTGTTATTTGGTCTTCCTTTTGCAAGAAAGATTTTACTAACAGCCTCTTTATCTAAAGCATTAGCCCCTAATCCATAAACAGTTTCTGTAGGAAATATTATAATATTACCATTATCAAGAGAATCTTTAGCAAAATTCAAGTCATTACCACTTATAATCTTTGTCATTATTCACCTTGACCAGTTGTTTTATTACTTAAATAATCTTTACCTTGATAATAATTTCTAACAAATTCATCACGATATCCTAAAATATTTCCCTTTTTTATACATTCTCTTAAGTCTTCTGTAAGTCTTGTTAAAAATCTCAAATTATGAATTGATAAAAGACGTGAACCTAACATTTCATTAAGAGTTACAAGATGTCTAATATACGCTTTGGTAAAGTTTTTACAAGCATAACAATCACACCCTTCTTCAAGAGGTGTAAAATCTTCCTTAAACTTAGCATTTTTTAGATTAATTTTACCATATTTTGTAAAAGCATTAGCATGTCTAGCAATTCTTGTTGGAAGTACACAATCAAAAATATCTACTCCACGTATTACCCCCTCAATAATATCAATAGGATCTCCTACACCCATTAGGTATCTTACTTTATCTTCTGGGATATATGGTGTAGCATACTCAACCATCTTATACATCGTCTCTTTGGTTTCTCCAACTGAAGTTCCACCAATACTATATCCATCAAAATCAAGTTTTACTGTTTCAAGAGCACTTTTTTTTCTTAAATCAGGATATTCTCCCCCTTGAATAATTCCAAATAAACTTTGATTTGGATTGTTAAATACATCTTTTCCTCTCTTAGCCCAGCGAAGAGTTCTTAGAATACTTTTTTCCATATACTCATAAGTACTAGGATAAGCAGGACACTCATCAAAACTCATAGCAATATCACTATCTAATTTATTTTGAATTTCTATTGATATTTCTGGTGTTAAGAATAATTTACTACCATCAATATGACTCTTAAAATGAACCCCTTCTTCAGTAATATCCTTTGGTCTTGCTAAAGAAAACACTTGAAAACCTCCTGAATCAGTAAGGATAGGTCCATTATAATTCATAAATTTATGAAGTCCACCAGCTTTCTTAATCAAATCAGGTCCTGGTCTTAACCATAAATGATAGGTATTAGCAAGAATAATACCACTTCCTATTTCTTTAATTTCATCAGGTGTTATCCCTTTTACTGTAGCTCTTGTTCCAACAGGCATAAACATTGGTGTATCATAAACTCCATAATTAGTTTCTAATTTACCAAGTCTTGCCATAGTCTTATCATCTTTTTTAATTAAATTATATTTTACTTTCATATTTCCCTCAACTTCCTAAATATTATACCAAAAATAGTATAGATATTTCTATACTATTTAATATTTTATTCTTACAAATCTTAATTATTATTTCTTAATGCTTTCTTGCGATCCTCAGCATTTAAAATTTTCTTTCTTAATCTAAAACTTTTTGGAGTTACCTCAACAAGTTCATCTTTATTAATATAATCAAGACATGTTTCAAGAGACATAACTCTTGGTCTTTTAAGAACAACAGTATGATCACTTCCAGAAGCTCTTGTATTTGTTAAATTCTTTCCTTTAACAACATTAATTGCAATATCATTATCATGATTATGTTCACCAACTATCATTCCTTCATACACTTCATCACCAGGAGATATAAACATTGTACCACGGTCTTCCAATTGTCCTAATGCATAAGCCGTTGCTTTTCCATTTTCCATTGAAACTAAAGCACCAAGTTTTCTCTCTCCAACAAATCCACCAGCCATCTTACGATATTCAAAGAAGGCATGATTCATTATTCCATAACCTTTTGTTAAAGTCATAAATTCTGTAGCAAAACCTATTAATCCACGAGATGGAATAGTATAATTAAGTCTTACACCACTAGGAGTGTTAGCCATATTTTCCATAATACCTTCTCTTCCACCAAGATTTTCAATAACACCACCAACAAAATCATTAGGAACATCCATTTGTAACTCTTCAAATGGTTCTTGTTTTTCCCCATTTACCTCTTTAATAATAACAGATGGTTTAGATACTTGAAGTTCAAATCCTTCTCTTCTCATATTTTCTATTAAAATAGATAGATGTAGTTCCCCTCTACCAGACACAATAAAACTCTCTTGGTCATATGGAACAACTCTCAAACTTACATCTCTTTCACATTCTTTCATTAATCTTTCTTCTATTTTTCTAACAGTTAAAAGTTTTCCTTCTCTTCCAGCAAAAGGTGATGTATTAACACCAAAAGTCATCTGAAGTGTTGGTTCATCTATTCTAAGTTTTGGAAGTGCCTCTTCACATCCAACTTCACAAATTGTTTCACCAACATTGATATCAGAAAGACCTGAAATAGCCACAATATCTCCTGTTTCAGCCTCTTCTATTTCAACTCTTTTAAGACCATAATATCCAAACATTTTCTGTATTCTAAATTTAGTAATACTTCCATCTAACCTAACACAACTTACCATTGTACCAACTTTAACTTTACCTCTTTTAATAACACCAATTCCAATTCTTCCTACAAAATCATTATAATCTAATAGCGCAGGTTGAAACTGTAGAGATCCTTCTTCATATTTAGGTTCTGGAATATTCTCAATAATTGTATCTAAAACATAATCCATAGTATTCTCTTGCGTAGATAAATCAGGACTTAAACTACTTGTACCATTAATTGCACTAGTATAAACAATTGGGAAATCAAGTTGATCAATATCAGCACCTAAATCAATAAATAAATCCATTACCTCATCGATAACTTCTTTACATCTAGCAGATGGTTTATCAA
The DNA here is from genome assembly GCA_947165365.1 of uncultured Clostridia bacterium. Lineage (GTDB taxonomy): Bacteria > Bacillota_I > Bacilli_A > RF39 > UBA660 > RUG12783. Next base: position 15,543 of record CAMVAF010000010.1, read on the forward strand.
CCTTATTTACAACAACAATAGGTGTTACATGAGCAGCTAGAGCCTTTTTAAGAACAAATCTTGTTTGAGGCATAGTACCTTCATAAGCATCTACTACTAATAAAACACCATCAACCATATTCATAATACGTTCTACTTCGCCACCAAAATCAGCATGACCTGGAGTATCTAAAATATTTATTCTAACACCTTTATAATCAATTGCTGTAGGTTTTGCAAGAATTGTAATTCCTCTTTCATGTTCTATTGTATTAGAATCCATTGATCCTACTTCTTCATTTTCCCTAAAAGTTCCACTCATTTGTAACAATTTATCAACTAAAGTTGTTTTTCCATGATCTACATGAGCAATAATAGCAATATTTCTAATTTTTTTCATATAACTTCCTCTTTTTTAACCTACATATTTTAGCACAAAAGTAAATAAAATGTCAATAGTGTCTATAAAGAGATAGTGTAAAATGGTTTCGGATGACAAAAAAGAAAAACCTGATATAATAGTAAATAGATAAAAAATAATACTAGAATCGAGGTTTTTCTATGAAAATTATATCACACTTTTTCACAAATATGTTAAAAGAAAGAATAAAAAATAAAATTTCTATGTTATCCGACAATTTAATTGACACTATCATTAATAGTATTAATAATGATAATCAATTAGATAATAATTACCTTAATATCATTTCTTCTATTTCAGATGAAGCTAATTCTCTTGTTAAATCTATTATTGTAGAAACATTTAAAGAATTAGATGATAATTATAGGAATAGTTACGAAAGAAAAGCTAAATACAATATTAACAAATCAAATGTATCTAGAACCATTGTTACTTTGATTGGAGAAATAACTATTACTAGAACGTATTATGAATCAAAAAATGATGGTCATAAATACTTCTATTTGGATGATGTAATTGGACTTGATAAATATGACCATTATGATCCTATTGTAAAAGCCGTTGCTATTAACACCGCTTTTGAAACAAACTTTTCTAAAGCCGGTAAATTAACCGGGGAAAGATTAATGCCAATTAAAAGTTATTTTGATGATACAAATAAACAATACACTATTCCTAGACAATCTATATGTAATTGGATTAAGGAATGGGAGGCACCTATCATTACATTTCAACAGTGTAATAGAGATGTTAAAACTTTATTTATTATGGGTGATGAGAAATATATTGGTTGCCAAGATTTAGATAATGATATTATGAGTAAAGCTTTTGTTGTATTTGAAGGTGTTGAAAAAATATCTAAAGGTAGAAGAAAGCTTATTAATAAAACTTCTTACACAACTTATTCTGCAAAACCATGGGAAGAACTTATTGACATCTTAAACCAAAAATATGATTTAGAAAAAATAGAAAATATCTATATATTAAGTGATGGTGCAAGATGGTTAAAGAAAGGTACAGAAGAAATGAAAGTTACCAATAATGTTATGGTTAAATTCTTATTATGTGAATTTCATTTTAAACAATCTATTAATCGAATAACCTCAGATGCTGATTTAAGAAATAAGTTATTAACTTCATTTAATAATGATAAGAAAAAAACTTTTATTAACAATGTTGAAGAAATTATTAAAGTCAATCCTGATAGAGAAGAAAATATTAGAAAAAATTTAAATTATATTATTAACAATTATAATAATATTAAAGATATGATTAATTTTGAAATTGGTTCATCTATGGAAAGTCATATATCACATAATGTAGCATCATTATTCTCTTCCAGACCTAAAGGCTATGCTTCAACAAATATTAACAAATATTTTAGAATAAACGATTATAAAAATAATAATTTCAATATATCTAAAATTTATATACAATCTTATAAAAATACCAGTGTTGTTAACATTAATGAAAAACAAATAAATGCTTTTTTTCCACAATTTAAAGATACATATTCTATTCATGAACTTCAATATAATAAAAAAGATTATCAAACATACAAGTTAAAAGCATTAACAATTGTTTAAAATAATCATTTCTATTTACTTATATTTCAATTTTTTCAAAAATTTATCCGAAACTTCTTGACACTAACTATAAAGAAAAAAGATTATGAAACCATAATCTATTTTCCTAATAATAATCGGCAAACAAATATTAATACACATGCCCCAACCATTGATTGAATAACAATACCAAGATATCCGGCAAAAGATATACCTAATAAGTTAAAAATATAACTTCCTAAAAAACCACCGATAATACCAATAATAATATTACGAAGTAGTGACCCTTTAGAATTCATAATAAATCCTGCAAGCCATCCTGCTATTGCACCTAATCCCAATGATATTAGGATTGAAACAATATCCATATTATCTCCTTTCTAAAAAAAATAAAAAGAGGGTATAATAATATACCCCCCTATTTAAATAAACCTTTTAATATGCTACCTAATCCACTAGATGATTTATTTTTTCCACCTAATAAATTACCAACACCATTAACAACTTCACCTGTTTTAACAGTTCCAATTATTTTACCAAAAATATCAGATACTTCAGAATCATTTACTCCACTTGATAGTGATGTAAGAATTCCTGATAATCCTTCACTTTTATTACTTGAAATTGTTTTTTTAACTTTTTTCTTAGTATCACTTGATACATCTTCTTTATTAATTATCTTTTTTAACATACTAGCAGGTTTTTCTAATAATTTACCTACAAGTTCAGGATTAGAAGCAATAAATGCAAGAATTGCAGCTCCAATCTTTTTTAAATCCGATAAATCAATATTTAAACCACTTTTATTTGTTTCACTACTTTTAGCTTCAACGATTTTCTTTTCAGCCATATTATTCACCTGTTTCAGTTTTTCCCTTTTCAAGGGCTTTAATTTCTGTTCTACATGGTTCAGTTAAACCTTCAGCATAAGCTTGTTCTAATGTACCTCTTGTTATTTCACTTGATGTACCTTCTCTATTTAAATGTGTACAAGTTGAATGTAGATGATACTTTGTACTATGTGGTAACCAGTAAACAATTATTTCACCTTTATCATTTGTTTCATAATCTCCTGTTGCTAATATTTCTGCTTTAGCATTTGCTAAATCTTCTTTTGATACTGGATTAAAATCATAACTAGATATACCAGCAACAAGTAGCGCTACAACAGCAATTGCTCCAACAATACCTTTTGATTTCTTATCTAAATCTTTATTTGTGAAAATAAGAATAACTAATGGTAAAAAGGCAATTATAGACATTATTGTTCCTAAATTATTCCATGTCCAAAAACCAAGTTTATTTTTTTCACTTCTTGGATCAATATGATTAGCTTTTTTCCAAAGCATAGAACCAATAACTACAAATACCAAATCTAAAACAATAAGAATAATTAACCATGTCATCATTTCAAATTTTGGTAATGCCACTTTCTTTAATAATTCTAATATTGCTAATACTTCACATGCTATACCTAAAAACCATAGGACAAAAGCTCCTACTCTTCTTCCAGTTACACTTCCTTGTGTATACTCTTTTGCACTTCTAATGATGTTTCCATTTGCATCAATTGAATAATCATCTTTACTATTTTTTTCTACTTTAGAATTAGATGCATATTCAACAATCTTTTTTTCTTTTTTCATTAAAAAATCACTCCTTCAAAATACTTATACCACAAAATACAAAAAAAGTCATTATTTTTTTTATAATAATAACTTTTTTTTACTAAAAAGGCATCTTAAAATTACCATTTGATATTTGTTTCATCATTTTTTTATAATTTTCAAATTGTTCAAGTAATCGATTAATTTCTTGAACAGGTCTTCCTGATCCCTTACTAATTCTTTGTTTTCGATCATTTTTTATAATATCCGGATTTTTTCTTTCTTTCATAGTCATTGAAAGTATTATTGCTTCAATATGAGCTATTTGTTTTGGATCAATCTGAACATTATTAAGTCCCATTTTTTTAGCACCAGGTATTAATTTAATTAAATTTTCTAAAGGTCCTAATTTCTTTATTTGTTTCATTTGGGATAAAAAATCTTCTAAGTCATACTTTCCCTTTTGCATTTTTTTAAGAGATGCTTCGGCTTCTTTTTCATCGATTACTTCACTTGCTTTTTCAACAAGAGAAACAACATCTCCCATTCCTAAAATACGATCAGCCATTCTTGCAGGATCAAAGCCTTCTAATCCATCCATTTTTTCGGATACACCAATAAATTTAATAGGAACATTAGTAAGATGCCTTACAGATAATGCTACACCACCTCTTGTATCACCATCTAATTTTGTTAAAATTACCCCCGTAAGCATAAGTTTATCATTAAATCCGGTTATAACATTAATCGCATCTTGTCCCATCATAGAATCAATTACTAAGATAATTTCTTCTGGATTAACTTTTTCTTTAATATTATTAAGTTCATCCATTAAATCATTATCAATATGAAGACGTCCTGCGGTATCAATAATTACATAATCATAATTATTATCTTTTGCATAATTAATGGCATTAAAACTGGTGTTAACTGGATTATTAAGTCCCTCATCATATACTGGAATATTAAGTTCTTTTCCAATAGTTTTTAATTGATCTATTGCCGCTGGCCTATATACATCACACGCAACAAGCAGTGGTTTTTTAGCATGTTTTTTTCGAAGAAGATTAGCAAGTTTCCCAGCCGTAGTCGTTTTACCACTACCCTGTAATCCCACAAGCATCAATATTGCTGGATTTCCTTTTAATTTTAATGGTTTAGCCTCTCCTCCAAGTAATTCTGTTAATTCATCATTTACAACTTTAACAAACAATTCACTCGGTTTAAGACTAGTAATTACTCCCATTCCAATTGCTTTTTCTTTAACACTATTAGTAAATTCTTTAACTACTTTATAATTAACATCAGCTTCCAAAAGCGCCAATCTTATTTCTCGTAATATATCGCTTATATTATCTTCTGTTATTTTACCATAACCTTTAATTTTATGAATAACCCCTTCTAATCTATCTTGTAAACCCTCAAACATAATTCCTCCTAAAGAAATATTATATACTTTTTTTTGTTAATTTAAAAGAAAAAAGCATTAATAATTAATGCAAATCTCTATTTTTCACCCAGAATCTTATAGATACCAACAAAATAATAACTGCGATAATAAAGAATAAATAACACAAAACATTTGTTTTCATAGTTGCATCTTTTTCGATTTTTATTTCATAAGTTCTTTCAATATTACCATCAACAACTTTTACAGTAATTACACTACCATTTTTAAGATGAGTATTATTTAATACCGTATAATCAATATTATTTGGTGAAATACTAATATTTAATTCTTGGACATCTCTATCAATTTTTAGATTGTATTGACTTTTATTAATATCAAAATCCAAATTATATCCAGAAACAACAATTTTTTCAAATTTTACTTCTTCAACAACATCCGCTTTAAGAGTATTTTGAGATATCGTAATAACATATTCACTAAAATCCTTATTTGGCGCTTCTACTTTAATAACCACCACATTATCTTCATTTTCTTTAATTTCAATATTTTCAAAAGTTACTTTAGCTTTTTCATCATTAGCTATCGCTTTAATATCTGTCATATGATATTCGCTTGGTACTTCTATTTCATAATTAAATTCATTTGGGTTTAATATTATATCAATATCATTTACCATCAAACTTTTAAGTGTTGTATCACCACTTAAAACCTTATCCCTGGTAATATTTAATGAATATGTTTTAATTTCACCATTTTCCGCTTGAACCTTAATTTGAAAACTATTCTTACCTTCTTCTAATTTAACATCTCTTGGTCCAAATTTTGATACAAAGCTTGCTTTTTCTTCCTGTAATATTGCCTTAATTGTTAAATCAGTTATTTTATTATCTACAGTAATATCAAAACTTGTTTTTTTATTATCAAAAGTAAAATTAATTTTCTCATCTTGATTAAATAATTCAATATTATCCAAATTATTATTAGAATTCTTTTCAACCGTAATATTTTGATTTTCCTTGACATATGTTATTCCCAATGAATAAGTACATCTTTCGCCATTTTCTGCAGTTACAATAACAGAAATATCTTTTTCCACATTTTCTGTTAACAAAGCATTACCAAGTCCTGTAGCAGAAGAGCGTTCATCACTTCTTTTAGCATCCAAAAAGACAATTCTTTTATTTGAAACAATTCCGTTATATTTATACTTAGTTGGATTAAAATTAGGAACACTTACCCCATCAACAGTTAAACTACTTAAATTACAATTATTTGATAATTCTTCTTCAGTTATAATAGATATCATTTTTTCTTGATTATCTAAACTATAACTTACATCATTACTTGTAACTCTAATATTTTTTAATAATATTTTTTTATCACCTAATTTACCATCATTATTAATAAGTTTAACATTTAATATTTTTATATTATTTGGTGTAATAGCATTTTTATACTTTAAGGTTACTTTATTATCATTTACTGACAAAAGAGTTTCTGCCCCTTCAGTAAAAGATACATTCATTTCACTATCATAATTAAATTCCACCAAAGATACTGGCGAATCATAACTCAACATAACATCACAATTAGTATAGCCATCTTTAAACATCTTCGGTGTATTACATACTAAATCAAAAGAATTACTAGCTTTTACATTAATTATGGTCATAATACCAATAATTAACAACACATATTTTAACTTCTTCATTTCGTTATACTCCATTCATTAATAATATTAACATTATCACTACTTGGTATGGGATTTGGTAAATCCATTTTTATAATTAGTGGAACTTTAAATGCTGTTCCAAAACCTAAACAATAACCCGATTGTAAACTTTTTTGTTTTTCTATTATTTCATCAGTAATATAAGGAATCATTTGCGTTATATACTCTAAATCTCTAGGATGTGTTGTCTTAAAAATAATGAAGTTAGAACACTGTGACATAACCGTTTCCGAAAGTTCTACAGGTCTTTGTGATATAAGATTTAATAAAACTCCATATTTTCTTCCCTCTTTGCTTATTCTATCAAAAATATTATATCCAATTAAATCAATATCCTCACCCGTTTTAATATAACGATGTGCCTCTTCTACAAAGATATTAAAAGGAACACTACCTCTTTGTGGAAGTTTCTTAGCATATTCAAAAATCATTCTACTCATTATTTTAACAATAACTTTAGCCAAGCCATCATCAATATCTTCCAAATTAATATCCAATATTTGATTTTTTCCACCATTATCCATTAATAAACTAGCAAGATAAGCCTCAACACTAACATTACCAGGAAAATTAAAATATTCCGCCGTATTACTTATTGTTATCGAATGTAATTTAACTTTTAAGGTAATAGCATCACTGTATGTTTTAGGATTATTTAACCAATCTTCTGAAACCAATGCGAAAGCAAGAGCTTTTTCAAGATCTGATAATGAATAACTATTATATGTCCTTGGTTCATAATCATCATATTCATTATATATAAAACTAGAAATATAATCAGTAACTAAAATACCTTCTGTAAATACCCCATTGGCATCCACATGAAAGCAATCTCTAAATTTTCTAGTATATCCTGCTCCTTGAACCATAGCTTCCATATTAAGTTCCTTAGTTTGACAAGTATTAAAAAGTCCAAAAATATTATTCCTTTTAGTAACAGGTAAATCATTAGAATACAAAATAGATAACATTGCTTTAGCCAGTAAATGATTTTTAAATTTCGTACTTGTATCATCATTTTGCGAAAATATTCTTGCTAACTTAATCATTCTTTCAATTAATATCAATTGATTTGAAGTTTTTGCAGAAAGTAATAAAGCAATATCATCAACAGATAAAAGCCATAAAGGAATAGATAATTTTTTATATTGATTATACATATTAGTTGAAACAACTTTAAAGTGATAATTAGGATTAATTTTATTTAAATTTTCAAAAGCAGTAATATATTCTCCATTGTTTTCAAAAAAGATAATACTTGCTTTATATGGCAAAAAACCTTGCGTTGTGAAAATACTTTGCATAATTCTTGCTGTACCATAACTTTTTCCACTACCGGAATTACCCAAAATAATTGCATGATTACTAAAGAAATTATTAATATCAATATATACTCTTTGATTATCATAAAAAGGACTAGTACCAAAAGTAAAACTACCACTTCCACTAATACCAGTGATTAATAAGATTTCATCACTATCCATTAGTCTTATATTAGCGTTAACATCAGGTTTATTTATAACACCATTATAAAACTTACCTTCTCTTATCTCACCAATAAAATGAGTGTAACATATTCCTTCATTAACACTATCTATTTCACAAATAACTTTATTTTGTCCACTTTCTAGTACTAAATGAAGTCCCATTAAATTTATATTAGCTGGTACTTCCCCTAATTTTATATTAGCACCACGATCATTTATTTTAATAATTTCTCTAAACATAATAGCCTCCTAAAATAAAGACATCAATTTTTCTTTTATATCCTTATCATCTATTAACTCTATTATATCATTAATTTTATTTTTTTTATCATATATTTTTAATTTTTTTTCATAAAAATTCAATTTATCACTAGTTATCCTCAATTGATTAAAGATTGCATTACGACTAACAGAATATTTTTCCGCTATTTCAGAAAGAGATAAATCATTAAAATAATAATCCATAAAATACTTTCGTTGTTTATCTGTTAATAAATCTTTATAAATATCAAACAAAAAAGTCAAATATAACATCTTTTCCATTACATCATATCCTTAAATAAACTATAAATATATTTTTCAATATCAAATTTTCTTAAATCATCTAATTTTTCACCAAGACCAATATATTTAACCGGTATATTTAATTCTTCTTTAATAGCTAAAACAATACCACCTTTAGCAGTTCCATCCATCTTACTTAAAACAAGACCTGTAACATTAGTTATTTCTTTAAAGTTTTTAGCCTGACTAATACCATTTTGTCCAGTTGTTGCATCAAGTACAAGTAAAGTTTCATGAGGAGCCCCTTCTATTTTACTTCCAATAACTTTATTGATTTTTTCAAGTTCTTTCATTAAATTAACTTTATTTTGAAGTCGTCCTGCTGTATCAATTAAAACAATATCCATTTTATCTTCCATTGCTTTATCAAGTCCTTCATATATAACACTAGCAGGATCAGATCCTTCTTCTTTCGCGAAAAATTCACAATCGACCTTTTTACTCCACTCCTTAAGTTGATTAATAGCACCGGCTCTAAATGTATCAGCAGCTATCATCATTACTTTTTTACCACTTTGTTTTTCTAAATTAGCAAGTTTCCCAATCGTAGTAGTTTTCCCAGTTCCATTAACCCCAACAAATAAGATTACTGTCATTCCATTATCATTATAATTAATCTTACTTGAAATAATATCATCATTAACATAAATAATAAATAATTCATCAACAATAATTTCTTTTAAATCATCTGGATTTTCTATTTTTTCTTTTTTTACACGACTCTTTATTTTATCAATTAAATTCATAACTGTATTAACACCAATATCAGCCATAATTAAGATATCCTCAAGTTCTTCAAAATACTCTTCATCTATTTTTTTATGATGAATAGATAAATTACTTAGTCTTGATACAAAACTTTCTCTTGTTTTAGTTAATCCACTATCATATACACTATCTTCTACTTCCTTTTTATCTTTTTTAAATATCCCTTTAATACTTTTAAATAATCCCATATAATCCTCCTTAATCATTCTATCAAAATAACAAAATAAAGTCCATAATTAAGATTAATTTTATTTATAATTCAATAATATAAGTAAAGATAATTTTTACTTAAATTGATAAAGAATTAAGTAAAAAAAATATCATATTTATATATTATATGACATTTACTATTTTAAGATTGCTAAATAATTCATTTTTTTGTATAAAATTCTCGAGATGATAATTTTTCTATTCTTTTCATCAACTACATAAAATATAAGAAAATTTTTTACCATTTCTCTCCGATATTCATATTTCAAATTACCATTATATATTGGTGAACCATATGGGAAAATTGTTATTTTCTCAATTATTTTAATTAATTCTATTTTTAGTTTATGAGCAGCAGCTTTATTTTTTAAAACATTTAATATGTAATTAAAAATTTCATCAATATCATTATCTGCAAGCGGTAAATATTCAACACTATACATATTTTATCCTATAATTTTATCAATATGATTAATTATTTCATCAGTACTATATCTTTTATTTGTAGAACTAATTTGCTTATCTGCTTCTAAAAGTTTTTTGTAAATAATCTCATCATTTAATCCACTCTTTATTTCAAAAGGTAATTTTTGTTCCATTAAAACATTTTTGATATACATATTGATAGCAGTTGATATATTCATACCAACATTATTACAAAATAATTCAAAGTTTTTCTTATCGTTAGAATCAACTCTAACATTTATCGTTTCCATTATTCACACTCCTTGTAGTTATTATATAATCATTTTAATACATTGTCAATATTTTTTTACACAATGTATCACAATTTTTTATAAAATTATTACATTATTTTTTGATAGATATGTAACCTGACTTTTTGTTAAAATCAAATAATTTGACCTCAATAATTCTGTTTACTAATATTTTTTTATTTCTAAATAAAAATAAGTAAAATCGATTTACTTATTTATCAAACAATTCTGAGTGTGATCCAGTTGCAAATAACAATAAGATTAATTCATTATCGTTTATTTTATATACAAGTAACCAATCAGGAGTTATGTGACACTCTCCACAATTTTTATATCTTTTGCTATTAGTTAACATATGATTTTTATATTTTTCTTCTAATTCTTCTCCATTAGCAAGTTTATATATCACATTTTTTATTTTTTCTAAATCTTTTCCTTGTTTCTTTATTTTTTTAATATCCTTTTTGAAATCACTTGTATATTTTACAGTATATTTTGTTGTTTCTAAATCAATCATCATTTTCTAATGCCTCAAATAATTCTTCAATGTTGTTATACCCTTTATACTTTTCTGGATGCTTAATCATATAGTCAGCTTCTTTTAATGCTTTTTTTAGTTTTCTACTTGGCTTTGGTTCTTCAATTTTAAATGGAATGCTTGCTGTTTTAACACACTTCGTTAAAAACATGTTAATTGCCGTACTCATATTTAAGCCTAAATCCTTGAATAGCATATCACTTTCCTGCTTTAATGTTGCATCAACTCTAACATTTAAATTAGCAGTATTAGAAATATTTTCCATATAATCATCTCCTCTTTTATGTTCATTATATAATATTTATATTTTTTTGTCAAGACATTATCATTACATTTGCATTACAAATATTTTGGCGTTTTATTATAATTGTGTAATTAAATAAGGGTGCAAATATCCCTTATCTTTCTAATTTACTAATATTATTCTTTTTTAGTAATATAATTAAGGACCATTTGCACAATTAACTAAATTTATATAAATTATCTGTTATTTCTCTTATAACATTTTGATTAATAGGATACTTATATCCACTATTTGGAGTACTGATATTAGGACTATTAATACTAATAGCATACTTAGGATTCTTAATAGGTGTATACATCACAAAATTAGTAGAAATAGTTTCTGTATCTATTTTACCATCATGATTACTATCATAAAAACTCTCACTAGTACCCGTTTTTCCTGCAGCATTTATATTAACGTAGTGTTTTCCACTACCATATGTTGTTACTGCCTTAAGACCCTCTCTTACTCTATTTAAATATTTACTATCTACATCAACTTTATTTAAAATAGTATCTTCTATTTTTTCCATAACTTTTCCAGAATTATCTAATATTGCATCTAATAAATGAAGTTTATATCTTTCTCCTCTTGCAACAGTACTTATATATTGATTAAGCTCCGCATTAGTATATGTATCATATTGTCCTATTGCAAAATTAAGAAGTAATCCAGGAGTTCTACTACTTCCCTTGAAACCTGTTGATTCATTAGAAAGCTCTATTCCTGTTTTAACACCTAATCCAAAACGACTAAAATATTCCCTATAAATATCAAATGCTTTTTCATTTATCTTTAAACTTCCGTTATATCTATATTTAGCTCCAGCTACTTTCATCGCTGTTTTAAACTGATAAACATTACTACTATAAGCTAAAGCATTAATATCATTAATATTACCCATTGTATAAACCGAACATTTCTTAGGAGTATCTTTAATCTTGATACATTCATCTTTCATTACTTCACCTATTTTAATAGCACCAGTATCAAACCCCACAATCATACTAGCAGCCTTAACAACACTTCCAGGAGTTACTGTATCAGTAATATTTCCAATAGCTGAATCAATTATTTTCCCTTTATTATATTCTTTACCAGACATTACTAAAACCTTTCCTAATGTATCAGTAATCATTACATAAGAATGACTATAGTATTTCGTATTATAAGCACTCTTTGCCTTTTTAACTTCTTTAGATAAAACATTATCAACAAACTTTTGTAATTCAATATCGATTGTTAATCTAATATCACGTCCTTTTACCCCTTTCTTTACTAATCTTTTTTCATTATTATTTATTAAATAAATATTTTTACTACCTCTTAAAATATCATCATAAACCATTTCGATATTAGAAAGTCCTACAATATCATTAATTTCATAACCCTTGTTTATATAATAATCCTTATATTCTTTAGGAATATTTCCAATATTTCCAATAATTCCTCTTAAAGTATCCCCATAAAGATATTCTCTTCCATAACTAAATTTGGTATTAAAACCATTTAAATGATGACTATTTTCTGAAAAATACATAAATTCAGAAATTGTTGCATTTTCTTTAATTATTTTTTCCATATAACTATAATTATTATTCATTAAGTAATATAAATATATTGCTTTTTTATCATCATCATTATATATCTTTAAATCATCAAGAGTTACCATACTCTTTTTTAAATTATAAAAATCATTATTAGAAATCATTCTTCTTTCATATTTTAATAAATCATCCTTATTTAACCTTTTAGTTATTTCAGTATCATTTTGCATTAAATAAAAGTCCTTTAAGTAACTATTAGTTAATTTATGATAATCAAGATCAATTTTTTTACTAACAAGATATGCAAGTTCTATTTCCTCATCCCTACTTAAATTATTAGTATTTTGATAATAGATAGTTAAAATAAGTTTATTATCTACTAATAATTTATTATTCTCATCATATATTCTTCCTCTTAAATTACTATCTTCATAAACTATTTTATTATTTCTTGATGATAGCTTCTCTAAATAATAATTATTATCAATTATTTGTAAATAAAATAATCTTCCAATAATAATACTAAATAATAAATAAGTTAAAATATTTAAAAATATTATTTTCTTTTTTTTTCTCATAATATTAGTATTAGTAAAAATTTGTAAAATATTGCATAAAATTAAATGGTGATGATATGAATTATCTAATTAGTGAATACATAAAAAAATTAACACTAGATGATATCTTTACTTTTGCTAATAAAAATAATATTAATATTAATAGAAATGATGCAAATACATTATATTTTTACGCTAAAAATCATTATAATGATTTTCTATCAGGAAATGATTCTAAATTAATTAAAGAAATAAAAGATAAAATAGATCCATCAACTTTTAAAGAAGCTTATAAAATATATTTAGAATATAAAATAAAATACTTGAAATAAAGTATTTTTTTTTATAAAATGATATTGGTGATGGAAATGACAATAACTTTAAAAACTTGTGAAAAAACAAGAAATATGATGGAGGAATTCTATAAAGATATGAAAAGAGAAAAAACACCACAATACGCTTTATTTCAAGCAGATGATGGTGATACTGTTCTTACTCTTTATCAAAGTGGAAAAGCTGTTTTTCAAGGTACGGACGCTGATATCGCAAGCTCATACTGGATAGAAACAGAAAAAATTAATTCTGGAAAAGTCGAATACACTAATAGTGATAATAAAGAAAAAAAGAAAGTTAAAGAAGAACAAGAAAAAAAAGAAAATAATCTTTATCATAATGTTAATAGTGTCGGCAGTGACGAAGTAGGAACCGGAGATTATTTTGGACCAATTGTTGTAACAAGCACTTATGTTACCAAGGAAGATGTAAATTACCTTGATGAATTAGGTGTAATGGATTCTAAAAAAATAAATGATGAAAAAATTCTTAAAATAGCTCCACTTATTGCTAAAAGAGTTAAATATAAAAGTATGATTTTAAATAATTTAGATTATAATACCTTTCATAGTAAAGATTATAATATGAATAAAATAAAAGCTATTCTTCATAATAAAGTACTTTACCAGATGATTAATGAAGAACACCCAAAATATGATTATATTATAGTTGATCAATTTGCCATGGAACACAAGTATTATGAATATATCAAAGACTCACCCAACATTCAAAAAGACATAACCTTTATGACTAAAGCGGAAGATAAATGTTTATCCGTTGCTTGTGCTAGTATCATAAGTCGTTATATCTTCTTAAAAGAATTTGATAAATTATCAAGTAGTCTTCATATACCACTACCTAAAGGTGCCGGAAAAGATGTAGATAAAATTGGTGAAGAAATCGTCGAAAAATACGGAAAAGAAAAACTAAAAGAAGTTGCTAAATTAAACTTTCTTAATACTGAAAGAATTTTAAAAACCAAAATATAAAAATTGATAAAATTAATTATCAATTTTTTTTATCAAATTACTATTTTAAGAAATTTTTCAAATTTTTATATTGATTACTATAAGTAATTACAATAATTCACTTTCTACTTCTAGGATGTGTTTTATAATATACTTCCTTTATATGTTCCGTTGTAACATGAGTATAAATACCTGTTGTACTAATAGAGGCATGACCAAGAAGTTCTTGAACTGTTAATAAATCACATCCATTATTAAGCAAATGAGTTGCAAAAGTATGTCTTAAAGTATGAGGATGAACATTTTTAATAATTGAAGTATTTCTTATTACTTTATCCATTATTACTCTAATGCCTCTTGTTGTAATACCATTACCATTATGATTAATTATTAAATAATTATCATGTCTTATATCTTTACTTTCCTTAATAAATCTTTCTAATAAATCCTTGCATACTTTATTAAAGAAAACTATTCTTTCTTTTCTACCCTTACCAAAAACATTAATACTTCTCCTATTTAAATTAATATCTTCTAACTTGATATTAACAAGTTCTGATACACGAACACCTGTTGCATACAATAGTTCCATAATTAATCTATCTCTTAAAGAGAAAACATCAACTATTTCAATAGAATCAAAAATATCTATTACTTCATTATAATTTAAAAATTGTGGTAATTTCTTTTCTTTTTTAGGTAATGTCACATAGATAAAAGGATTATCCTTACATAAATTATTTCTACATAAATATTTATAAAAACCCTTTAAACTACTAATCTTTCTTCTAATACTAAGATTCTTTAATCCTAAACTATGATAATATTCTAATAAAAATCTAATATCACTATACTCTACTTCATATAATTTTAAACATTCTCTATCTAAATATTCTAAATATTCTTTAATATCATTAGAATAATTAATAATAGTATTATCACTATAATTTTTATTATATTTTAAATAATCTAAATACTTTTCTAAATCTTTCATATTCCACCAAATTTCAAATTATAATTAAAATGTGTACCTTAAACTATCCCTCCATTCGAGCATTTACTCTATTAAGCTGGATAGCTTGTGTACACATTACCTACGGACAGTTTTTGAAAACTAATTAAGTAGAGGAATTTATCGTTCCTCAACATTTATTTCTTAAAAGGTCTAAAAATGGCCTTTTTTATATTCTTGATTATATGACACATTTCTATTATATTTATATCGTAAACAAAAGAATATAAAGAGGTGTGTCATATGTTTAAATTATATAATACTCAAGAAGATATTGCAATGAAATTAACTGAATTTTTAATAAAAACTAATCCAATTATACGTAAAACCCAGCTTAATATTATTCCCTATATTGCTTTAGGTATGATTGATGCTGAATCTTCTGTTGCTTCTGATATTGCTAAAAAACTTAAAGGTAATTTTTCTCTAGTTCAATTTGATTCTGTCACTAAAAGAATTAGAAGACTTTTTAACAACAAACATTTTGACCCTTATTCTTTTTATGAAAATATTATTAAATATGTCATTAATAATTATAAAGTTAAACATTCTAATAACAAGATTCATATTATTTTTGATCATATGTACTCTAAAGAAAATTATACTGTTTTTATGTTTTCTTTAAGAGTTGGTAAGCAAGGAATTCCTTTATTATTTAGATGTTTTGAAGGTATTAATAATCCTAATGCTTTCACTGATGATACTATTGTTCAATGTATTAAAATTATTAGTTCTTATTTTAAAAATACTAATTTTAAACTTGTATTTCTTGCTGATAGATGGTTTAATTCTTTTCAAATCCTTAATACTATTTCCTCTCTAGGTCACATTTATAATATTAGAGTTAAAGGTAATATTAAAGTTAAGATCTTTGACAATGTTAAAAACACTTATATTTATAAATATACATCTGAATTATCTTCTAATAAATATAAAGGCAAATATTATACTGATGTTTTCATCTATGAAAATTCTTCTTTAAAAACTAACATTACCATAAGTAAAAATGATTCTATTGATGAACCTTGGATTATTGCTACTAATGGTAATCCTAATGAAGCTATTCGTGATTATTCACATCGTTTTGGTGGTATAGAATGTATTTTCAAAAACCAAAAATCCAATGGTTTTTATATTGAAAATATTTGTAATGCTAATATTAAATCTTTTACTTCTATGTTTGCTATTGTTTGTTTTTCAATTTTATTTCTTACTATTTTAGGGTGTAAATATTCTAAAAATAATTCTTGCTATAAAAATTTTAAAATTGAAACTCACAAGAAATATAAGAATATTAAACAACGAGTTATTTCTCTTTTTAATACTGGTCTTATTCTATTTCAACGTGCTTATAATTCCTCTGTTTATATTAGAATTCCATTTAATTTTATTCTTTATGATATTTAACATCATTTCTTAACTTATCTTTTTTTGAAAATTCAGACACTGAATATTTTTTATCGTGTCTGAATTTTAATTTTTTGTAAAATTTACTTTCATTTACATCTCTATTACGTTTATCTTATGTAAATAATCATTTAAAAATACAATACATGGACGACATTTTATCTGTACTTTTCGTTGATATATCTACGTTTAAGAAAAACTGTCCTTAGTTAAGTATTACATATGGAGATGTAGATGTTCCATCACCGCTTACTACTGGCATTCCAGGTTTAAGTGAAACGGACGGGCGCAAACCGCCGGTAACGTCCACATCGCGGTCGTCGATGCTGCCATTGATCACGTAGAACCCGCTGGCACCGGTGTAGTTAAAATCAGAAGGCGACAAAGACCAATAATATGTACTTCCGTTATTTAAATAAAATTGACTTGGACTTCCTCCTAAACCTCCTGCTAATACCATTTCATCTTCCGTTAATAATGCAACCGGATATGTTAATTTTTGATTTCCATTTCCATTACTTACTGTAAACGCATCATTTCTATTTGCACATATTAAACTTGGCCCATTTTTTACTGTACTTGCACTACTTGCATAATTACTTCTTTCATATGCTCCGTATAATATAGAATTATCTTTATAATCAGTTCCCCAACTTCCTGTTGCACTCCATCCATTTGCTTTTCCTATACTTCTATCATTACACCATACTGTATCTTCCAATTTACTTGTTACAGTATTCATGTTACTTGCATACCATGTATCTATTTGTGTTTTTGCATTTGAATTATTAGTATTAGTATTCATTTTAATAAGAGTTTCTTCTACTCCATCTCCTCCTGTTAAAGTTATGTAATACTTTGTTGCATTATTATTGTAAGTATAATATACATATCTTAAATCTGTGCATGTTGCATCTGCATCTGTAGAATTACAACTATAATGATGTGTTGCATCTGGGGTCGTTACTGTTGCATCTACCAATTTATAATTTGTTCCATCCCATGTAAAACTACTTCCAAATTTTGCTCCACTTGTCCAATTTGATGTACTATATGGATAAACAGTTCCATACATATATCCTACATATGCTGGTGAATTACTATTTGTATTAAATGCAAACTTATTTGTTCCTAATATATTTATATGAGTACTTTCACCAGTATTACCACATCCTAATTCTCCTGTATCTTTTTCCATTAAAACAGTATAATCATTCTTTGTCAACTTTGTTGTATTTTGCTGCATACTCATTTTAACTGTAATTCCACAAGAGGAAGAGGTAGAGCTACCACTAATTACCATTTTTATAACATTAGAAGCTGTTAGTGTTCCATATGAATATGAATAATTTATTGGATTTCCACCACCTTGTGATGTACCATTAACTTGAACACCATCTTTGTATACTCCAATACCACCACCACATGTAGATCCTGTTGTTCCAGTTATTACAATATTATAATTATCTCCAGCAGGTACTTTGAAACTTATTTCGCGATTGGTTCCATCACTCACTTCATAGTTCCATGTATTGTCTGTGCTATCAAATGTAAACATATCTCCGGCATTTTCACTAGCATAAGTATCTGGATCAGTAAATTCTCTACTACGTACTGTAATCTGTTCTCCACTATATATTAGTTTAACTCCACCTGTATCTGTTGTTCTTACTGCTTTCCAACATTTATTATTGAAAACGACATTATTATCTTCTACTGCTCCTCGATAATATACTATTGGATATGCATCATTTTCTGTTCCTGCTCTCATATAAATCCCCTGTCCATTTGTACTACTTGAGACTGCGCCAAAGTTAATTCCTGTGCTTGCAGAAACAAATTCACTAGAAACATTATCCATTATTGGTTGATTAGTTGTGGTATTTAAATTCTTTGTTCTCATTATATTATCTAGTGTATTATTTACCCATATTCCTTCATTGGCTTCTACTTTTATTTGAAATGATACTCCACTACTGGATAATGCATTCCATTCTGTTGTAGTTAATACTGTTTTTCCTTGCGCTAAAGAGTTTGGTGTACCCATATTATCTGATTCGGTTCCATCATATGTATCAGATATTAATATTTTATTTTCATCTAAATATGCCTTAATTGTTAACTTACCATTTACTCCTTCAATAGTTCCTCTTGTTGTATTAGGTTTAATATAACCAACAAGTAACATTTGATCTCCTACTAGGGTATCTCCTACTAACTTTTTATATATCGTTGTATCTTTGCTTTCTCTGGCTGTGAAATAATTTGGATTAGATGTTCCTAAATTAATAACAGTTACATCTAAACTAATTGGAACTAATTTACCTGTTGATGTTGTAATATGTGTATTGGTACTTGAAACTAAATATTCTACACCTTGGTCATAATCAGTATCACCTTCAATTTCAATTTCTAATGTACCAACTTTTGTAGTATCATTCATTTGAGTATTATCAGTTGGATCTATTGGGAATATATTTGTTAAATTAATGGTATTATTATTCGTTTGTTCGGTACTGAAATATATTCTTCCTGTTCTTAAGGTATTAGCATTACCTGTTCTTGTATAATTAAAAAAAGCATATGTTGTTCCACCAACAAAAATCATTAAGGTAAATACTGCTATTACCATAATCATTTGTTTTGGACTTTTAATTAAATATTTTTCTATTTTTCTTTCTCTCATAAATTTCTCCTTCTATATTTATTATTTCTTTAATTAATATTTTTTTAAGAATCTCTTATTCTATAAGAAAATGTCTTTAATAGTGACCCCCCCCCAGGTTGACATTATTTGACATTTATACAATAACATTTACATCACTTCTTTCTATTTTTTATTACTCTTTAATCATACCAAAAAAAGTAGTATTTTTCAACTACTTTTTCTATTCTTCATTACTAAATGATAATAGATTTTTTATATCTTTTTCTGATAAACTACTAATACTTCTTGCATTATCATTATTTTCTATTAAATTATCTGATAAATATTTCTTTTTCTCTTGTAGTTCAATAATTCTTTCTTCTATTGTTCCTTTACAAATTATTTTTAAAACACTAACATTTTTCTTTTGACCTATACGATGAGCTCTATCAGTTGCTTGATTCTCTACCTGAGGATTCCACCAAATATCAAGGTGTATTACTGTATCTGCTCCTATTAAATTAAGACCTGTTCCTCCTGCTTTTAAAGTTATTAAAAAACATGGTGTATCATCATTATTAAAACTATCTACCATCTCTACTCTTTTAGTACCTTTAACACTTCCATCTATCATATAAGATTTTATATTATTTTGTTTTAACAAATCTTGTAAATTATCTAAAATTCTTTTAAATGATGAAAAAATTAACATCTTATGATTATTCGAAATATTTTCTTTTATAACATCAATTATCGTTTCCATTTTAATACTTCCACCATCATAATTTTCATAAATAACTTTAGGATCAATACATATTTCTCTAAGTCTTGTAAGAAGAGAAAGTATCTCCATTTTAGATTTTAAAAATCCTCCTGTTCTAACTAGTTCTTCTATTCTTTCTTTAGTTTCTTTAACTTCTTTAGCATACAATAATTTTTGTTTAGAGTCTAACTCTACATATAAATTTTTCTCTATCTTATCAGGAAGACTTTTTAAAACATCACTTTTCTTTCTTCTTAAAATAAATGGTGTTATTAAATTTTTTAAATTTTTAAGTATCTCTTTATTATTATCATCATCGATATTACTAATACTATATTTTTCATTAAAATTATGAATATTATTTAAATAACCTGGCATAATAAAATCAAAAATACTCCATAGTTCAGTTAAATTATTTTCTATTGGTGTACCAGTAAGTGATATCTTACATTTAGCTTTTATCTTTTTAACTTCTCTTGTCATATTAGCTTTATAATTCTTTATTTTTTGTCCTTCATCAATAACACATAATTCAAAATTCATTTTTTCATATTCATCATTATCATTTGCTATTAATCCATAGCTTGTTATAAAGATATTATAATTATCTTTATCATTAAATATTTTTCTTCTAATATTTTTATTATCTGATACCATTACATATTTAAGATTAGGCGCAAACTTATCAAATTCTTTTTTCCAGTTATAAACAAGAGCCGTTGGAGAAACAATTAATATTTTACTATCATCTTTTTCTTCTAATATCTTTCTTATTAAACATATTGTCTGTAATGTTTTACCTAACCCCATTTCATCTGCTAGAATTCCCCCTAAATCACATTTATATATCGTATATAACCATTTAACACCATCTTTTTGATAATCTCTTAAAGTATTTTCTTCAAATTCATTAAACTTTATTTTACTTTTTTGATATTTTTTAAAATTTGTAATAAATTCATCAAATAAATTATTTGTATCAATATTATGGTATTTATCCTTTATACTATCCATATAAATAGCGCGATATTTAGCTACTTCAACCTCTCCATCAATTAAATCACCATTCTTGATATTTAAATTTTCTAAAATATCATTCATTTCTTGTAAATCATCATCAAATAAATTAACTATTTTATCATTCTTTAAACGATAATATTTTTTCTTTAATCTTAAAGCTTTAAATAAATTATCAAGTTCATCTTTCTCTACTTCATCAATATTAAAACCATATGATAAAATATTATCTTCACCAATAGAGAATTTATTCTTGATATTAAGAGTTTCAATAAACTTCGTATTTTCTAATTTCTTATCTAAAAATACATGATATTTATTATTAAAATCAACAAGTTTTTCTTTAATAAAATCATATATTTTATCTTCATCATCTAAGATAAAATAATCTTTATCTATCATAAAACCATTATTAATTAAATCATCTTTAACTATCTCTTCATCATCAATACTTCTAAATGATTCCATTTTATCAAAATAATTAATTTTATTACCATTATAATCAAGTTCTAATTTACATTTTAAATAATTTTTTATATCAAAATATAAGTTAATTTCTGGTTTTTTAGGAATAACTACTTCCTTAATATTATCATCTACAATAATATTTTTCTTAATATCATTAAATAATCCATTTTTAAAGTTATCAATTTTTTCTTTACTAAAACTTACTTTATCTAATGAATTATCAACCATAATATTAATTAGTCTTTTTTCTTCATTCGATAAAATATACAAATTTTTATTATATAAAATATATTTACAATTATCTGTTAATAAATGATAGTTAGAAAAATCATCAATAGTTATAGTATAATTATCACTTAGCGATAAATGATAACTTGTAGGCATACCATAAATAATATTATTTATCTTACCATAATCTTTTATATAAATATCACGATTTTTTAATATCTCTAATAAATAATTAAATTCTCTATTAGATAATAAATAAGGATTATTTCTTGAATATGCATCATGCCTGTAATCAAGCAAAAAATTAATTATTTTCATATCTTCTTCATCAAAATAATTTAAATTACCATCAAAAGTAAAATTTTTACCAAATTCCATTTTTTCTTTATTTTTTATAGCATGTAAGAAACTATTTAATTTACTATCTGTAATAACATATAATTTATCAAGACCAATTGATAATCTAAATAATACATTACTACCACTGAAAACTAATTCACATTTTAAATTAACTTTTCTTCTAATATTATTTTTAATATCAATAAATTTATTATTAAATTTTGATAATATTCTTTCTCCTACAATTAAATCATCAACATACTCATTTCTAATTAAATAATAATATTCATTAGCTAAAACAGCCGCTACATGTTTACACATACCATTTTTTTCAAATTCATGACAAGTACAATGATATTCATAAAAAGTAGTCCCATTATTTTTAACATTAACACCATATCTAAAACTTCTATTTAAATCATCTCTTACTATATATTCGTGAGAATATATTGGTTTATTAAAAGTAGTACTTTTTCTTTCAATATTATAAGAATTATACATTCTTCCACGAAAGAAATATTCTCTTCCTAAAATTTCAACTAAATCATAATACATACTCCCACTTCCTTAACAACACATTATTATATATTAACTATCTTCTTTTACAAAGAAAAAAGTTATAATATTATAATTTTTTATAACTTTTTCTCAAAAAATAAAATATTTATTATTTTATACCAACTATATTTTTAACTTCATCAATAGTTATACCAGAAACATCTACAATATCACTTATATCATATCCTTTATTGTACATCTTCATAATCATTTCTTTTTTATTTTGAAGTATTCCTTCTGTAATACCATCTGCGTGAGCTTTTCTTTTAATCTCTTTCATTATGCCATTTCTTATTCTTTGTTCCTCTTCATCTTTATCGTAAAATAACGATACTAATTCATCTTGGTTATTCATATCTTCTGATACCTCCATAATCATCTCTTTTACAGATTTATCTATTTCTATCTTACTTAGGGCATATTCAAAATCCTTTTGTTTTTTGGTTTCCAATGCACATGATAAATAGAACAAATCACGTTCATAAGAGTTTCTAAATTTCATATCATTATCATACAATAATTTAAAACATTCTTCAATATTTATGCATAATATTTCTTGTTTTTCTGTTAAGATATGTCCATATTTATTTTGGATATAATAATAATCAAATATATCTTGACGGATATTATCAGTGTAAAAATTATTAAAATTAACTAATAAGACTTTTTCTAATTCTTCATAATCTTCCCCACTTTTTAATTTAGAGGTAAATAACCTATTCATATAAAATAAATTACGATTCATTATGGTTTCATATAAACTATCTCTAATATTAATTTCTATTATTAATCCTACTTTATTAGTATTAGTATTAAAGTTAACAATAATATCAGATTCCGTTTTCTTTTTTCCTATTTGGTAATTATTTTGTCTAGGATTAACAAGTTCAATGTTTCCTTCAACTTCTTTATATGAAATCCCTAATATAAGTGATACTAAAAAGTTTAGTGGTTCCATCCTATTAGGATTGGTAAACATTATTCTAGCTGCTTCATCGAAAGATAGTGGTATCTTTTCTCCTGGTGCTAATTTAGTTCTTTTATTTTCTTTCATATTCCTCCATTTATAACCGGTTATCTTTGCATGCAATAAAATCATATCAAGAAAATAATAAAAAAAGCAAATCTCTCCAAATCCTATTTTAATTTAAAAAAATAGAACAAATCATTATTTTGTTCTATTAAAAAATCTAATTTAAAATAAATTATTTTTCAAATATTAGTTTTGCTATATATAATTTGAATATAAAAATTTTACATAATTTTACATATTATTTTTTTCTAGATAATTTCTTCTGGATATTCCATATAATAAATACTATCTAATGGACATTTTTCTTTTTCACTAAGTTCTTCTACTTCTTTTTTGATTCTAAAATATTCTTGATAATCATTATAATTATAAATCATATTTAATAATTTAGGTGACCTGCTCCCACCACTTAACATCGTTAGAAGTGGGGGCTTCCCTCTTAAGTAATATGAAATATTACATACAAGTAACGACAGTTGGTCCAACCACCGATGCTATTTTTATATAGCAAACATAGCTACTTGTTTATCCATTTCTTTTTGGAAAAATAACTATATTCCTTCTTCTCCTATATTTATTGCAGCATTAACATCTCGATTAATTATATTACCACATGTACAACTATAGGTTCTATCACTTAATTTTAAGTCTTCTTTAATATGTCCACATTTAGAACATCTCTTACTTGATGGATAGAATTTCCCTACTTTTATTAATTCTTTTCCTAAGATACTTAGTTTATATTCTAATTTTCTTATTTATAAGTTTTTGCTGTGTTTTATTATGATATAATCTTATCTTTAATGCAAGATTACTTTTCATTTCTATCATCCAAATCTATTATCTATGTAGTTAATAAATTACTCTACAATATAATCTTGTCAAAAAAGTCCACATTTATCAATATTCTTGACATAATTTTATAAATTTTCAAAAAATGCTTTTACTTATTTTTATTTATTATTTTCTTTTTTAGAGAAGACAAAAATTTTTTTATTATCACTATTCCATTTTATAGGAATAACACCTTTAAATGTTTCCTTATTAGATACATTAAGTCTTTTCATATTCCAAAAATTATCAGAAATAACAATCTTTTTATTTTTCATAAAGGACCCCCTTAATTAATAATATAAGTAACATTTATAATATACAATATATATTTATCACCCACCTTGCTTTATCACAAGGTGGGTGATATATTGTTCTATCATTATTTTTTAAAATTTCACTTCCGACTTCCAAAAGTTTTTTTGAAAGACTCCCCATTCTATCTTTTTTCTTGTCCATTGGAGTGTGGAACTAACTTTTAACTTGTGTATTTCACAACATATGGCTTAGTTGTCGTACCTTCTCCTCCTTCAACAAAATCTGTTCCAGATTTAAGAGATATTACTGGACGTACACCATCAACACCATACACATTACGATTAATTATATTACCATTAGAATGTACAGAAAATTCAAAGGAATTATCAGCACTAAAATTATAAGGCGACATTGACCAAAAATTGTTTGATATATATAAATAATAACTTGTATTACTTGTATAACCATTTCCAGATGCACCAGCTAAAACCATTTCATCAACAGTTAATAATCCAACAGGATATTTTAATTTTCCATTTCCATTATCATTACTTACAGTAAATTTATCCACATCATTTACACAAACAAAGGTAGGAATATGCGTTGTACTATACCAATTTCCATTATTCCACCTTGTTCTAGCATTAAAATGCATATCAGTTTCTAAACTTCCACCGTTAGGATTCCATCCTGATAAATTAAATGTATTGCTACCAACTTGTTGATAAGATCTATCATTACAAAAAACAGTATCTTCTAAATAATTTTGAAAATTTATTTTTGTTGAATCTACTTCATTAGTTAAATTTTCCTTAAACCAATTTTCTATTAATGTTTTTAATGCTGAATCATTCTGATTTAAAACATAACTTGCATTTTTTGCTTTTGTTTCACTACTACCATTTCCCGTCATTTTATATAATGCATCCTCAATAAAATCTCCATCTGTTAAAGTGATATAATTATAATTTGAACCACTATTATAGTAATAATATCTAATACTAGAGCATGTTCCAAATTCATTTGTCATATTACAGGTATAGTGATGGGTAGCATCAAGGGTTGTACTAGTTGTCCCAGCTTTTAAATTGTAAACTTTATTTGTTTCATCATATTCTGCTTCTGTTGCAAAATATGCTCCTGTTATGGCTTCATCATTAGTATATGAATATCTCTTGTTATACATATAACCTATATCTGACATAGATGTATTGTTCGAATTAAATCTTGTCGTACTTGCAAGTTGTCTTGCTGTACCCACAGCATTCTCACACGTTGGATTTTCCGTTGTTCCTGTTGCTACACCATTATAGATCATTTTAGTTCCACCAGTTTCAGTGGTTCTTACGATTAACCAACAAAATCCGCCAAAAATGACATTATTGTTTGTTACGGCACCTCTATAGTAATATATTGGATTAACATCATTCTCTGTTCCAGGTAGGATATACACACCTTTTCCATTAGTATCGCTTGATATTTCTCCAAAGTTAATTGGATTAGTCGGTGTTATAACATTTTTCTTCATAACATTAAGTCCTGTTAATGGCCATTCGGCAACTACTGTGATATCTTCAATTCCTACAAAACCTGTAAGATCATTTACTTCATCTTCACCCTTCATCCATTTAATAACACCTGTAATATTAGGGAAATCTCCATAATCATCTCCTGATTTAATATATTTAAAGGTATAAGTTCCTCTATTATCATCAGAATTAAATGTTAATTTATGATAATCTTCTTTATCAATATTAACTGCATATAAATAGATATCAAATTGATAATTACCAGTAATTAATCCTTCACTTGCTTCATCTAACCATATTCTTAATCGATAATTATTTGTTGTTGTTTTACTAGTACCATTAGGATTACCTTCTATTATTCTTTGATTTAATATTTTACCATTATTTTTTTTGCTATCAATTAATTCATTATAAGTATATATTCCTAATACTTCACTATCATTTTGATCTGTTAAATATATTTTTACATGATCAAGTTGTTCACTTGTTAAACCAGTTTGGACAAGTTCTACTTCATAAAGAATTTCTTCCGTATCAGCAACTCCTTCAATTGAAAAATCTAATCCAGCGCTTAATTTACCTTGTCCATCAGAACTAGATGATATATTATTACTAGTAATAGTCTTTTTTTCTCCAACAAAGTTAATACCAATACTTCCTGCAGATAAATCTGCCATAACAACTTCCTTTTCATACATAAAATATGAATAAGTAATTCCAACACTCATTATAATAAAACCTAGTATTGCTACAATATAAACAAAATTTTTATACTTTCTAATCATTTTATCACCTATCTTCTATCATAAAAAAATTATACCACAAAGGTATAATTTATGTAAATTATTTTTCATAATTTTTTAATATTTATATCTTACACAACCGTAAACTAATAAACTAGATAAAATAATCATTGGTATCACAAATGTATAATGAATAAATTCCATAATACCATTACTTACAAATATTCTAACAAGTCCTACAATAAACATTGATATAGCAGTAGATAAAATAAAGGGATTTATATTAGCAAAAAACTTATCACTATAGAAATAGAAATATATTCCAAAGATAAAAGTATACAAAGGAAATAATAATCCTAATCCCATAATTATAACATTACCATTAGCTACTGTTATATCACCAAATAAATATCCATAAAAATTAGAAAAACTCGTAAGAGAATAACTAAATCCTACAATAACTAAAAGTAATCCCAATACCTTCATATAAATAAACTTTCCCATTTTTACTCTCCTTTTTTTATTAATCTATTATAAAATCGATACCCATTATTTATTATTAACCATATAATACTTGTTCTTGATATATATCTTATACATAATAAACTATTTTCACTATACAAATTATTAAATGAATTTACATTAATATTTAAAGATAAAAAGATAATATACGCTATTATAATAAAACTAGCAAAAGTATAATTAATAATTCTTAAAGTATCATTTATATCTTCTCTTATAATATTAATTAAAAACAAAATAATACTAATAATAACACAAGCTAAAATACTTGAAAAAGTTGGAAAATATATATATCTAATAACAATAGATATTAAATAATCCATTACTATTTCATTGATAAAGAATAAAGAAGTTATTAATACTAACATAAACACTATAAAACTATATTTAATTACTTTACTCCTATCAGTTAAATTTAATACAAGAATTATATATAAAATAAAATAAACCATTATTGAAAGTGATATTACATATTTCATTTCTTATCACTCTCCTCACTAATTAAATTAAGTACATAAACTGTTTGTTCAGTCTTACTTCCTTTAGTACAAGTAATTAAAGTTAATGTTTTCTTATATATATCTCTTCGAATATTAACTGTCCCTGTTTTAGGTACATTATATATATTATTAAC
The DNA here is from genome assembly GCA_947165365.1 of uncultured Clostridia bacterium. Taxonomy (GTDB): domain Bacteria; phylum Bacillota_I; class Bacilli_A; order RF39; family UBA660; genus RUG12783. The sequence continues at coordinate 44,221 of CAMVAF010000010.1, forward strand.
ACGATAAGTATAAACTTTATCCTTATAATATATTTTAGCTTCATCATTAATCTCTAATTTATATAAATTTTTAAAATAAGATATCGAACTTGTTCCTGAATGAGCTGCTAAAATAACATTACCATTCTCTTCATCAGGATAATTAGAAGATTTAATTATTTGAATATTTCGATTAACATCATTGTAATAAGAATTCTTTGATACTAATCCCTGTTTTAAATTAATTTTACTAATTTCTAAATATCCTATATATTCTTTTTTATTAACACTTACTTTTTTAACTTTTTTTTCTTCAACAATATCAGTATCTATATCACTAATTATCTCATCATTATTATCTATAGAAATTTTTTCTTCCTTTTTATTCTCTTCATATTTTAATAATTCTACCTCATCAAAAACATTACTCTTTATTAATTCAATTTTATCATACATTATAAGAACAATAGATAAAATTATTAATAATATACCAATAGATAAGAGAATAACATTCTTATATTTCATAATTATCTTTAACATCTTATCCTCCTATTCTTATCAAAATAATTATATCAATAATCATTAATTATTTCAAGAAAAATAAATAATATTTACCAAGAAATCATATATTATATTATGAATACTAAAATATATATTGAATATGATAACAATAGTTTATCTAATTTATCAAATAAGTTATATAATTTATTTGATAAAAATAATTATAATGTCCAATTATTAGGAAATAATCTTTCTCTTAATGAAAAGATTAATATAATAAATAATAATGATAATAAAAAATTTATTATTAGCAATAAAGTAAATTCTAATAATAATTTTCTTGAAATAATATATGCTTTAAGGGATAATGATACTTTATCTAAAACTTTAAGTAATAACTTAGGTAATATTGTAAATAAATATTATCAACTAAGAAGTTCGGAAAATACTAATCTAGATTATTATGAATTATTAAGAAATATTAATAATAATCAAGGTATAATAATTAAATATGGATCTGATTTTTTTAATGATAATAATATTATTAATATCATTTATAATACGATAAATAAATATTTAAATGAAGAAAATATATATCTTGTTCAAAGTGGTGATTCACTTTATTCCATTGCAAGAAAGTTTAATACTACTGTCGATGATTTAAAAAAAATAAATAACTTAACTAGCACTAATCTTTCTATTAATCAGAAATTAATCATACCTGAAAATAATTCTAATGATTCCAATAATCAAGATAATTCTAATAATCAAGAATATATTGTTAAAAGTGGGGATTCTTTATATGCTATTGCAAGAAAATTTAATACAACAGTAGATGATCTAAAAAAATTAAATAACTTAACTAGCAATAATCTTTCTATTAATCAAAAATTAATCATACCTAATAACCAAGATAATTCTAATGATCAAATATATACGGTAAAAAGTGGAGATTCATTATATTCTATTGCAAGAAAATTTAATACAACAGTAGATGATTTAAAAAAGATTAATAATTTAACTAGCAATAATCTTTCTATTAATCAAAAATTAATCATACCTAATAATCAAGATAATTCTAATAATCAAATATATACTGTAAAAAGTGGAGATTCACTGTATTCCATTGCCAAAAGATTTAATACAACAGTAGATGATTTAAAAAAATTAAATAACTTAACTAACAATAATCTTTCTATTAATCAAAAATTAAT
>CAMVAF010000011.1 GCA_947165365.1 uncultured Clostridia bacterium
GTTATAAATATTATTTGTTCATTTTTATCAGTTATTATTTTATTTCTTTTTACATTGGTTTGATAATAAATAATTTTCTTTTCCTTATTAAGCATTATTACATCAATATTATCTTTCATAAAGAAAGTATGAATACTTCTTGTTTTTGGAAAAAACATTCCTTTAGTAATATTCTTTTTTCCCATCAAACCAATAAACTTTTTTATAAAATTATTTGCTTCATTAACAATAAATTCTTGATTATTTATTATTATTTTCATTAAACTTCTTTTCTTGCTTCAATACCAGCGATACGATCTATTAAATTATTTAAAGATTTATTGTTACCAATGTTTTCCATAATTTTATTAATATCTTCATCTTTTAAATCTTCTATTTTAATCGTATTAGTTATTTCTTTTTTTATAACTTCTTTTATTTCTTCAATATTAAATTTTGCAGACAACTTAAGTTTTAATTCTTCATTATTAATATCTATATCAAAATTAATTATTTTTTTACCAATAGTTATATCAATATCAGCATTTTCTACTTTAATAGAAATATTTTTAGTATTATTATCTACATTATCAATTATTAATTTTAAATCTAAATTCTTAAATATTATTTCGTATCTAACAATATCTTTATTTAGTAGAGTTTTTGATACATAAAGATTTATTGTTACTTCATCATCATATGGATTATTTGATAAATCATTAATATTTTCATCAATATTATCTACAATATCAGCATCATATTTTTTCACTACATTAATAAATTCTTGATTATTTTTTAAATCATTATATATATCAATTAAAGTATCATTAATTTTTTTATCTTTTAATATTAGAGAATTCTTTTTAGTATTTATTTTTTGATCTTTAATAGATATTTCTTCATCTTTTTCCTGCCATTCATTATTTTGAATAATTTTATTTATAGATTTGTAGAAAGAATCTATTATTACATTTAAATCATTAGGATTAATATTACTACTATTAACAAGAACTTCATTAGATATTTCTATATATTTATCATAATAATCTTTAAAATATAAATATATTTTGTTATCTTGTTCATAAAAATTAAAATTAATTAAATCATCATTTTCATATTTAGTAGTAATGTTAGTATTATTAATATTATTTTTAAAATCCATTTCACCTTCAATATTTAAATTAATATCTTTAAAAATATCGGTTAAATCCTTATCTTGATCATTGTGTTCTATGTCAACATTTATAGTTCCATTATATTTATAAGATTTATTAAAATCCATATCCATAATTTTATTAACTTCTTTTTGTTTTTCTTCAATTATATCAGTGATAATACTTTTGTTATCCACAAATTTTTTTTGATATAAAAGATATATTCCATAACCAAGTAATGCTATTAACAATATAAATATAAATATTCTAACAAATTTAAACTTGTCTTTTTCAATAAATAATTCTTCTTTTTCTTTATTTTCCATCTTCATCTCCTATGTTTACTAATATATCAAAAAAATATAATTTATGCAATGAATTACTTGATTTTTTATAAAATATATTGTATGATTAATATGAGTTATGGAGGTTTATATGTATTTTTTAGCTGGATGTGATGCTGATTTTGTTAGTATATTAAGAATTGTTAGATGGGTAATCAATATTATTTGTTGGGGTGTTCCAATTATTTTGATTGTATTAACAGTTTTAGATATTGCTAAGATTGTTGTAGCTGGAAATATTGATGATAAACTAAAAAAAGAGGTTGGTAGCAAGGTTACCACAAGACTTATTTATGCAATTATTATTTTCTTAGTTCCAACAATAGTTAGTTTAATCTTTAGATTTGTACCAGTAAGCCAAAGTACTGTTAATGGTTTAACTTGGAAAGATTGCTGGGATGCAGCAGCACAGTAAAATAGTGTCAAGTAAGTAAAAAGAAGGTTGTAATATCTTCTTTTTTTTTATATAATATAAAAGCGTGGAGGTAAATATGAAATATGTATATTCCTTTAAAGAAGGAAACAAAGATATGCGTAATTTACTTGGTGGAAAGGGAGCTAATTTAGCAGAAATGACTAATATTGGATTACCAGTACCTCAAGGATTTACGATTACAACAGAAGCATGTACAAAATACTATGAAGATGGAAGAGAAATAAACTCTGAAATTAGAAAACAAATAGATGAGTACATTGTTAAAATGGAAGAAATGACTGGCAAGAAATTTGGAGATAAGAAAAATCCATTACTTGTTTCAGTAAGAAGTGGTGCAAGAGCATCTATGCCTGGTATGATGGACACTATTCTTAATTTAGGTTTAAATGAAGAAGTAGTAGAAGTACTAGCTAAACAAAGCAATAATCCAAGATGGGCTTGGGATTGCTATAGAAGATTTATTCAAATGTATTCTGACGTTGTTATGGAAGTTGGAAAGAAATATTTTGAAGAATTAATTGACAAGATGAAAGAAAAGAAAGGTGTTAAACTTGATGTTGAGCTTAATGCTGATGATTTAAAAGAACTTGCCAATGAATTTAAAGCTGAATATAAAGATAAAATAGGAAAAGATTTCCCAGATGATCCTAAGGAACAATTAATGGGAGCTATTAAAGCTGTATTCCGTTCATGGGATAATCCAAGAGCTAATGTATATAGAAGAGATAATGATATTCCATACTCTTGGGGAACTGCAGTAAATGTTCAATCAATGGCATTTGGTAATATGGGAGATGACTGTGGAACTGGTGTTGCCTTTACACGTGACCCTGCAACAGGAGAAAAAGGTTTATTTGGAGAATTCTTAACAAATGCTCAAGGAGAAGACGTTGTAGCAGGTGTTAGAACACCAATGCATATTAGTGAAATGGAAGAAAAATTCCCAGAAGCATTTAAACAATTTAAAGAAGTATGTAAGACTTTGGAAGAACATTACCGTGATATGCAAGATATGGAATTTACTGTTGAACATGGTAAACTTTATATGTTACAAACAAGAAATGGTAAGAGAACAGCAAGAGCTGCTCTAAAAATTGCTTGTGATTTAGTTGATGAAGGCATGCGTACCCCTGAAGAAGCAGTTGAAATGATTGATCCAAGAAACTTAGATACATTATTACATCCTCAATTTGATGCTGCTGCAATTAAAAAAGCCCAAGCTATTGGAAAAGGACTTGGAGCAAGTCCAGGTGCTGCTTGTGGTAAAATTGTGTTTACAGCTGAAGATGCTGTAAAATGGCATGAAAAAGGAGAAAAAGTTGTATTAGTTAGACTTGAAACAAGTCCTGAAGATATCACTGGTATGAAAGCTTCTCAAGGAATTCTAACAGTTCGTGGAGGAATGACTTCTCATGCTGCCGTTGTTGCTCGTGGTATGGGTACTTGCTGTGTTTCAGGTTGTGGTGATATCGCTATGGATGAAGCTAATAAGAAATTTACTTTAGCTGGAAAAACATTCCATGAAGGTGATGAGATATCTATTGATGGAACAACTGGTAATATTTATGAAGGTTTAATTCCTACAGTAGATGCAACTATTTCTGGTGAATTTGGACGTGTTATGGAATGGGCTGATAAATTTAGAACTCTTAAAGTTAGAACAAATGCTGATACTCCAAGAGATGCTAAAAAAGCTCACGAGTTAGGTGCTGAAGGAATTGGTCTTTGTCGTACTGAACATATGTTCTTTGAAGAAGATCGTATCGCTGCATTTAGAGAAATGATTTGTGCTGATACTCAAGAAGAAAGAGAAGCTGCACTAGAAAAGATTCTTCCTTATCAACAATCTGATTTTGAAGAATTATATGAAGCACTTGAAGGTGATTCTGTGGTAGTAAGATACCTTGATCCACCACTACATGAATTTGTTCCAACTGAAGAAGCAGATATCAAAAAACTTGCTAAAGCTCAAGGAAAATCAGTAGAAAGAATTAAAGAAATCATTGCTAATTTACATGAATTTAACCCAATGATGGGACATCGTGGATGTAGACTTGCTGTAACTTATCCAGAAATTGCTAAAATGCAAACTAAAGCTGTTATAAGAGCTGCAATTAATGTTAAAAAGAAACATCCAAAATGGAATATTACACCAGAAATTATGATTCCATTAACTGGTGAAGTTAAAGAACTTAAATATGTTAAAGATGTTGTAGTTGAAACAGCAGATGCTGAAATTAAAGCTGCTAAAGTTAAGATGGATTATCAAGTTGGTACAATGATTGAAATACCAAGAGCTGCCTTAACAGCTGATGAAATTGCTAAAGAAGCAGAATTCTTCTCATTTGGTACAAATGATTTAACTCAAATGACATTTGGATTCTCAAGAGATGATGCTGGTAAATTCTTACCAAGTTATTATGAAAAGAAAATCTATGAAGAAGATCCATTTAAAACACTTGATCAAAAAGGTGTAGGACAATTAATTAAAATGGCTGCTGAAAAAGGAAGAAGTACAAGAAAAGATTTACATTTAGGTGTTTGTGGTGAAACAGGAGGAGATCCTAAATCAATTGAATTCTACCATAATGTAGGACTTGACTATGTATCATGTTCACCATTTAGAGTACCAGTAGCTCGTCTTGCTGCAGCACAAGCTGCTATAGCTGCAAAGAAAAATAAATAATTAGTATTATTATTCATATACTAATTAGTGGTATACTAATTGACATTTTCTATATTTTATAGTATACTTACATTACATTGAAGAAATTCAATAGTAAATGTTTAACCGCTTATGGATGGTGCGGAATATAAATGATTCCAATCGCGAAATGTTAGTCGCTTACGGGTGGTGCGAGTTATAAATGATCCCGAAGGAAAATGTAGAAAACTTCTATCGTATGATAGAGTTTTCTTTTATTATGTGATAGAATATATTTTACAATGATTAAACTATAGAATAATTAATAGAAAGTTATTATGATCAATCTGCGTAGGATTAATTTTTTTATATAAGCAGTATTGTTTATATATAATATATGGTATAATAATCATCAAAGAGGTGACTAAATATGAAAATAACAATGCTTGGTACAGGTGCTATAGGTTATCCACTAGCATTTTGTGATTGTCAAAATTGTCATGAGGCAAGAATTCATGGCGGAAAAAGTTTAAGAAAAAGAGCTTCTATTCTAATTAATGATGATTTATTAATAGATTTGGGACCTGATAGTCAAACAGCAATGATGATGTACAATAAGGATATGAGTAAAGTTAAATATTTATTGCAAACACATATTCACACAGATCATTATGATCAAGGTTTGTTGTGTGCTAGAATTCCCTATATGGAAATGAAAAATCATCCTAAATTGGAAATATTCGCTCATCCAGAGTGCTTAAAAGTAATGAGTAAACGTGTTAGTGAATATGAAAAAGCAGATTTAATAAGTGAAGATGGTTCTAAAATATTAAATGTGCATAGCAATAATGTTAATCATGGTGAAACATTTGAATTTGGCAATTATAAAGTTAAAGCAATAGATTCTTCTCATGATATCAAGAATGGTTCTTTATTATACTTAATATGTGAAAATAATAAAAATGTCTTTTATGCAACGGATACTCCCATGTTAACGGAAAGTGCTTTAGAAGAATTAAAAGGAACTAAATTAGATTTAATAATTATGGATCATACTTTTGGAGATGTTGATTATTCATATTCACATTTAAATGAAAAATTATTTATTGAACAAATAAAGATTTTAGAAAGTATTGGCTGTATTGATAAGAATACAATTATATATGCTACTCATATTTCTCATGATGGTATACCTTATCATGAAAAAGCAGAGAAAAAGGCGGTGAATAACGGTTATCATATTGCATTTGATGGTTTAGAAATTAATTTGTAAAAAAGAATAAAATGGTTGACTTTGAGATATTAAAAGTGTTTTTGGAGGAAAAGATGAACGAAAAAATACAAAAATTAAAATTTTGTTTTAAAGAACAAGGTGAAATGATTATGAAAAAGGATCCATCATTAAAGGCAGTCTTCTGCACAGGAAGTATAGCCAATAATAGAAATGTTCCTGATAGTAGTTATCAAGATTTTGATATTCACTTTTATTATGACAAAGAATATTTAACAAAAGAAGACTTAGAAATGATAAAAGGTGCTTTTGATGAATGTGCTAGACAAATTGAAAGTGAAGAAGTGGCAGTTGATTATTCTGTTTCAGATAAGCCATGGAAAATGGTTCCAAGAAAAAGAATTAATATTGGTATGCATGGAACGGTTTTGAATAGTTTTGACTATCAGAAAAGAATTGGACCTAATTATATTTTAGCTGCTAATATGTTTACTTGCTCAGAAGTATTGATTGGTAATTTACCTTTACCACCTCATGAGATTACTAATGAAGAGTTTTTGTCAAATGCTGGAGGTATGGGCTGGTTAGAAGAAAACTTTTATCGTTTACTACCAGTTCTAAATCCAAATCTTCCAGATTGTGCACCTGCTATTCGTGAAATATCAATATATTTTGGATTAACTCCTTTACTTCATTATTATTACCAAAATAATAAAGGTCCTGCTACTCGTAAAACTGCTAAAGAATATTTTATGGGTGATAGTAGAGTTCCACAAAATATAAAGAATGATGTTGAAAGAATATATAAAGCTAAAAATCGTGATATATCAACAGTTAATGAAAGTTTTAATTTATTAAATGCAGCATATAATATTATTAAATATGTTACTAATTATTTAGCTAAAGATTTACCACATTATAAGTTTGAAACTCCAGATAATGAAGATGATTATTCAGAAATAGTATCTAAAGTATTAAATAGAAATGTTGCGTTAAATGGTTCATGGTTATTGCTTGATGGAGATAATTTTAAAACTGATTATGAAAGAATAGTAAATAATGTGCCAGCTAATACAGCATATTTTCCTGATGATTTTGTAGAATGTGTTTTATTTGCAATTACTCATCAAGAAATTAATGATATATCAAGAATGCATATTTTTGATGAAGATTCGTATAGAATATGTGATAAGACTGATTTTGGACCTTTAACAATGAATAGTTCTTTATATGGATGGGAAAAGAGTATATCAACTTATATTCAAAGATTAAATGAATATTATATTAGTGGTAAAGAGTCAAGAGAAACTTACGATAAACTTGCTGAAATATTATTAAAATGTGCAATTAGTGATTATAAAAAATTGCAAACTGTATATTGTGAATTACCTGATTTAGTTCTAAATGGAAAAAACAGCTCTAAAGATAATTGGAATTTCTACTTTGCTTGCTTACATAACCTAGCAAAAATGGGCCATGTTTTAAAGATAAGTAAAAAATTAGAATTAAAGAATGAAAATCAAGAATATTTTGAAATTCCAACAAAAATCCTCAAAAAAATAAATAAATAGATTTGTGAAATCATCTTAGTCGTAATCATTCTTAGTGAAACTGTGGTACAAGCCGCAATCAAAGCAGGAAAGCAAGAGTAAAATATGACTAAAGACTAGAGAATTCTAGTCTTTTTTTTATAAATATTATTAAATAATTTATAAATATCCGTGGTTGATTATTTATTTATTAAATGCTATAATTATTCTATAGTATTAGGGAGAATATATGAGTAATAAAAGAAATTTAATAATTACTATTTTGATTGTTAGTGGAATTAGTTTAATTGTATATGGTTTATTAAATAATAGAGAATATAATAGTAATTCAATAAACAATTCAAGTGAATCAATTAAAAGTCAAAATGAATTAGCAAAGTTAATAGAAGTTTTACCATCTGACCCTAATGTTCCACTTGAATTAACATATAGAGAGCCTAATTTTTATTTTCCATATAAGGATACATTTTATTATTATGATTACAAAACAAATAGTTTGTTTTCCATGAACATGGATTGCAGTAATAAAAAGTTAATAACCTCAAGTAGTGAAATGCATCATCCATCATTTTATTTAATATATAAAGATGAAGCCTATTTTTATAATGTTGAAGGATATCATACAGAAGTGCCAAAAGTAAATAAGAAGGTAAATCTAGTATCTGGTGAAGTTATTAATTTGAATAATGATTATAAAGCTTTGCCCGTATCATTTAATAATGGTATTGTCACAACTTTGGGTAATATAAATGTAACAGATAGTGCTACATTTAGAAAGTATAATTTGAATACAAATACTGTTGATTTTGAAAATAAATATAAATACAATATAAATTATGATTATATGTACGATTATGCTAATGGTACATATTATGCAATAAATAATAAACTGAACAATACTGTAGTAAATATTGAAGTATATAAGAATGATAAATTATTATCAAGTTTTAAGATTGATGATGTATATACTAAACAAAAGTATGGATTTAGAATTAAATATTTGTATGTAGACGATAATGCATTATTTTTAACAGATAGTGTTTCATTATATAAGTTTGATTTTAAAACTAAAAGTATTAAGAAAAGTGAAAATCTTATATTAGAATTTTTTGACATATTTTATAGCAACAACAATGATACAGTCTATTTATATAATAGAAGTGATTGCTATGTATATGTTTTAGATAAAGAAAGTGTTGCCTTAAATAAGTTATTTAGAGTACCTAATGCAAAGGAATACACCGATATTTCATCATCTGGAACCATATTTTATGAATCTAACATTTATGATACAGGTTCTAATTTAATATTGCCATTTGAAGCTAATAATTTACGCTATAAAACCAAAAATGATGAGTCTTTGGGACAAGTTATTATATATGATAAGTCTAGCAAAAACAGTAAAGTAATTGAAAATGTTAGAAGAGCTTTTTTCGATTATGAAAATTCTGTATTATATATTTTTGTAAAAAATAATAGTACATATAATATAGAAAAAATCTCTTTAAAATAGTGTCATCTTAGTCTTACTTTCCAAGCCTTTACGCAGTGCAAGCTGCTATTGCTGCAAAAAAGAATAAATAATTAACATTATTTTGAATATACTAATATTGATATACTAATTGATATTTTCGTTAAAATATAGTACATTATTGTTGCACTGAAAGGTTTGAAAATGTTTTTCGCTTCCAGGTGGTGCGACTAATAAATGATCCTGGTTGAAAATGTAAGAAACTTCATCGTAAAGATGGAGTTTTCTTTTATTATATGTTATATTGATGTTAGAGATGATATTCATGAAAATAATTAATTATCTAAAAGAAAATGATATTTAATAAAGATTGAACCAAATACTCACTTTTTTTCACCTCGAATTATTGACATTTCAAGAAAATTATAGTACTATAATGGCAATTTGAGGGGGTTATTATGAATTGGGCACAAGATGAAGCAAAGAAGTTAATTGAAAGACATCCTAATAGAGAAGAATTTGTTGTGGCATCAGGGGTAAGTCCATCAGGAATTATTCATATTGGTAACTTTAGAGAAATAGTCACTACTTTTTTCGTATCAAAAGAATTAGAAAGATTAGGTAAAAAAGTACGATTTATTTTATCGTTTGATGATTTTGACCGCTTTAGAAAAGTGCCTAATGGGATAGATAAAGAATATGAGAAATATATTGGTATGCCATATTCTAGCATCCCTAGTCCATTTAATAGTAATAAAACTTATGCTAGAGAAATGGAAGAAAGATTTATTAATGAACTAGCTCAACTAGATATTCATCTAGAATTTATTTCACAAACTGAACAATATAAGAGTGGACGTTATCGTGAAAAAATTAAACTAGCGATACAAGAAAGAAAAAGAATATTTGATATTTTAGCTAAATATAAAACCCAAGAATTTACTGAAGAAGATAGAGAAAATTATTATCCAATCAGTTTATATTGTGAAAACTGTGGAAAAGATAATACAGTAATTACTGGCTATAATCATGAAACTGGAGATATTAGTTATCGTTGTTCATGTGGTTATCAACATACTGAAAATATAAATGAAAAAACTAACATGAAATTACAATGGAAGGTTGATTGGCCAATGAGATGGCAAGAAGAGGGAGTATTACTAGAACCAGGTGGACGTGATCATTCTGCTGAAAATGGAAGTTATGCTGTTTCTAGGGAAATATCAAGAGACATATTTCATTACGAAGCCCCATATTATATACCATATGATTTTATAGGTATAAAGGGAACTAATGGTAAAATGGCTTCATCTACTGGTAATGTTTTAACTTTAACTGATTTATTAAGTGTTTATGATATGCACTTAATATTATGGTTTTATGCAAAAAATATGCCAAGTCATGCTTTTAATATTGCCCTTGATGATGATGTATTAAGATTTTATACTGAGTTTGATAGATTGGTTAAGGCATACTTTAATCAAAAATTAGATGCTAATAATGCTAATGTTATTTCATTAACTGGTGTTAAGGAATCATATGTTAATAATCCTGATTTTGCAACTATAGCTAACTTCTTACCGATGGTTAATTATAATATTGAATCTTTAAAGAGATTATTAAATTATGATAATATGAATTGTACTCCTGAACAATTTGATTCAAGAGTATTAAAAGCATCTGCATGGTTAAACGCATATGGTAACAGTAAAGTTATAATTCGTAATGAATTTAATCAAGAATATTATGATACATTAACTGATGAAGAAAAAGAATTAATTCGTGATACATTAAGTGTGTTGCAAGATGATTATGAAAATAGTTGGGCTTTACAAAATGCCTTATATCAGGTTATTAATAAAGGTGTTATGGATGTGAACGAATTAAAAGCAAAACAAAAGAGATATTTTGAAATAATATATAATATGATTATTGGGTGTAGTAGAGGACCAAAACTAGGCCTACTTTTGTCAGCAATTGATAAAAAAGTAATTAAAATATTACTAGATAGTAATGAAAAACAAAAAGCTATTGTTCGATTTTAATAGACGGATTTTTTAATTCGCCTATTTTTATTTAAATATTGACTATTCGGTATTATAATGATATTGTATGTTGTAAAATAATGATTAATTAAGGAGATTGCCTATGGAAAATGTAGAGTTAAAAAATAAATTAAGTGGTAACATTAATATTGATTGCAGTAAAAAAAATTTTTCTTTTGTTTTATCTGGTCGTACAGCAATTGATGCAGCTATTAAAGATATTTTAAAAAAAAGAAAAGTAGAAAAAGTTTTATTACCATCATATATCTGTGAATCCATGATTATGCCCTTTATTATAAATAAAATACCTATTGAGTTTTATAGAGTGGATTATTATCCATCATGGAATCAATTCGTTATTGATTATCGAAAACTTTTGCAAACAAGAAATTCTATTGTATTGTTATGTGATTATTTTGTTCCAAATAGTATTCATAAATATATTGAATATATTGATGGTAGTAATGTAATAATTCATGATGTAACGCATACATTATTTTCTGATAAGTTGTCAGTAGAACAGGATGATTATACTATATGCAGTTTAAGAAAATGGTTTGATATCCCCGATGGTGGTTTAATTATCAGTAGTGGTATTGATTTAAAAAGTGAAAAAGAAAACATAGAATATATAAGTAATAAATTAAAATCAAAAGAATTGAAACGGGTATTTCAAGATAATCCAACTGAAGAAAACAGGAAACAATATAAAAAATTCTATAATCTAGCTGATCATATTCTTGATGAAGATTTTGGTGGCTATGGTATGTCAAGCATTAGTATGGATAAATTAAACGGGCTTGATTTAAGTCGTTACTTTAAAGAAAGAAAAGAATTACTAATGCAAATAAGAGAATTCTTGTTAAAAAGAGATGTTAAAATAGTTTTTAACGGCTCATCACTATTTACTATACCAATTATTGTTGAAGGGGATAGAAATAAACTATTAGAAAGATTACGTGAAAATGGTGTACGATGCACCGTATTTTGGGAGTATAATGCTTATAATAGAAATATTCCTAATTATCTAACTGATAATAGTATATGTTTAGATATTAGCCAAAATACTCTACAAAAAATTAATCCCAAATGAAAAGAGGTTATTAAAATGAAAACTATTTATTTGTTAAGTGGACCAATTAATGATGAATTTGACAAAGAAATAAAAAAATATTTAAAAAAAGATTTAAAAGGTTTAAAATCAATAACATTTATTGCATCAACACCAGATAAACCTAGTAAGACTGACTCGTATGTCTATGGTAACATTGATAATATTAAAGGATTGTTATATGCTTTAAAAGATGTATCTAATTTTACTAAAGTAACTGTTCTTGACAATCGAATTAGAGATGGGAAAGATATTATATTAAATTCAGAGGTTATTTATATAATGGGTGGAGACCCAATAACACAAAATAAATATTTAAAAGACAATGGCTATGATAAAATATTAAAAAATTACAATGGCATTATATTAGGAACTAGTGCTGGGGCAATGAATATAGCCACTAAAGCCTATTATTCTAAAGATGAAGATTATGATAAAAGTTTCTTCTTTGATGGAATTGATTTAGTCAATATAACAGTAGATCCTCATTTTGATATAAATAATAAAGAACAAGTTAAAGAGGCTAAAAAGAATTCTAAAATAAATAAAATATATGGGTTACCTAACCCATCAGCAATTAGAATATGTAAAAATATCTCCTATATTGGTAAATGTTATATCTTTAATAATGGTGAATTAGAAGAAATAAATTGAGGTGACTATTATGAATAATAAAATAGATATAGTTATTAAGAAAATTAAAGATAATAATAGTATTATTGGCATAGCCATAGTTGGTTCATATCAAAAAGAAGATGATTATAATGATATAGATTTTTTAGTTGTAAGTAATAATATTAAAGAAACAAAAACACATATCAACAAAGTATTTAAAGACTATAAAAAATATTATAATGATGATAGTATTAGAATAACTGATTATTTAGATTGTGAAATAAGTTTTGGAATGTATAACGACAAAAATATAACTAAAAGAATTAATAATTATTTAAATGGAAAAGATTTGGAACCAATATATAAAAACTGGAATATTGTTGGATGGTTACCAGAATGCTTATTATATGACTTAAATAGAATGACTATTTTATATGAAAAAAATCAGTTTTTAACTAAGATAAAAGATAAGATAACTAATTATCCTAGTAAAATGCAACAGGCCATTGTTAAAATATGTGATGATAAAATTAATAATCTTAGTAAGCATCGTAAATTTGGCAAATTAGAAAAGAAAATAACTGAAAGTGAAGTACTAAGTCTTAAAATAAGAAGAGCATTTGCAATGAAGAAAGAATACTTTAATGGTTATAAAAGAATAGATGAAAAAATAAGTGATAGTAAGGTGGATATTGATGAGTGAAATTAATTTGTTTTATGGAACTTGGGAATTAGATGGTATTTTAAAAGATATCAAAGAAGGTGAGGCAATTGAATTATTGAAATATGCTAAAGAGCAAGGCATTAATTCCTTTGATACAGCTTTAGTATATGGTAATGGTAAAGTAGAAAGAATGTTAGCTAGTGTTATTGATGATAAAGATATAGTTTTAACTAAAATACCAGCTAAAATAAAACCAAGTCTTGATGAAGAAGACATAGATGACTTCTACCCAGAAGGTTATATTGAAGAAAAACTAAGTGAATCATTAAGAAATTTAAAAAGGAAAAGTATTAATATTGTATTATTACACAACTTTTCAAGGAAATGGACAAATTTAAGACCAATAAATGATTTAGTTAAATTAAAAAAACAAGGTTTAATTGATAAAATAGGTATTTCTATACCAAATAACTTTAATGAAAGATTACCACAGAACGTAGTAGATTTAATTGATTATATAGAAGTACCATATAATGTAGAGAACACTTGGATATTAAGTGATATAGATTATTATAAAGAAAACAATATCCAAATAATCTTAAGAAGTTTGTTTTTACAAGGTAAAGTAATAACTGATAATAATTTTATTATTGATACATTGTTAAAAGTAAAAAAACTAAATGTTAATGTAACAATAGGTATGACTAAGAAAAGTCAAATAGATCAAAATATTGAAATATTGAGAGGTTAAAAATGGGAAAAGACATTATTAAAGATGTAAGTTTTAAAAATGAAAAAATTATCCATACAGATAAAGATTATTTTTTAAATGAAAAGCCATTTGGGGTATTAACCGCAGATGAACAAAGTCCATTATTTTCAGTAAGTGTTAGTAATAGTTCATTAAGTATTGATATTTGGTCTGGTTGTTCATTTGCTTGTAAATATTGTCATGTACAAGGAATATATACATATATTAAAGAAGATGGAAAGATGAAAAGACATCCAATATTAAATACTAAACATTCTATTGATGAAATAGTTAGTGCTTTAATAAAACATCCATTCTTTGAAAAAGATAAGACAATTATAAGTATATGCACTAGTAGTACAGAACCATTTGCAAGTACTAAGGTTACCGAAAGTACTATTGAAATAATGAAAACTTTTGTAAAAAAGAAAGTTAAGAATCCATTTTGGATTGTTACTAAAGCAGGTCTTCCAAAAAATATAGTTAAAGACTTAGAAGAAATAACTAAAAATGGTAATAAAATAATGTTATCTATGTGTTGGGCAGGTAATCCTAAAGAAATAGAACCAGCTCAAAACGAAAGATTAAAGAATATTGAATTAGTAAGAAATATTCCTAATGTATATGTAGCTTGGTATTTAAGGCCATTAGTTAAAGAATGGGGTGCCAATGCTAAAAACTTAGAGAAAATTTTTAAATATGTTAAAGACAATTATGATGGCTATATAGATATGATTGTTCCAGGTGGAATGCGTTGGACCTCTGGTATAGAATACGCACTTACGGAAATCAATAATATTAAATTGCCAAAACTAATTAAAGATGATAACAAAAAGACTTTAGATGATAAAATAGTAGAAACAATAAACAAATTATCTACAAAATATTTTAAAGATATACCAGTGTTTTATAATTCATCTTGTGCATTATCTTATATGTTAAACAAAAGTAGTATAACTTTAGTAAATCATTATAAAGAAAAAAATTGTTTATGTTCTAATTGTCCAAAAGAATTACGTGTATTGTGTAATAAAAAATTAATAATAACGGAGTTTGTAGACTTAGAAAAGAAATTATCTAAAATGGGAATAAAAATTAAGTTTAAGAAATTAGATTTAAAAAATCATGAAATAGTTACTATTCCAGAAATAGATTCTTTTGAATACGCAGTTAAACAAATAATTATAAGAACAATTGCAGAATATAAAAATGAATTAATTAATAAATAAGGGTGGTTTTATGAAATGGATAGAAAATATTGTTAACGAAATATTAGCAAAATATCCGAATGAAGAGGAGTATGTTTGCGCGTGTGGTATTAGTACAACAGGTATTGCACATGTTGGTAATTTTCGCGAATTAATAATAACTTACTTAGTCTCTAAAGAATTAATTAATCGCGGTAAAAAAGTTCGATTAATATTATCTTTTGATGATTTTGATCGACTAAAAAAAGTACCTATAAATGTTGATAAAAGTTTTGAAAAATATGTTGGTATGCCTAATTATAGTATTCCAAGTCCAAATAATGGTGATTTAAGTTATGCTGAATATTATGAAAATATTGTCATTAGTGAATTAGCTAAACTTGGTATTAAAATGGAATTTATTAGACAATCAGAAAAATATTTAAGTAGAAGTTATGATGATTATATTAGATTAGCTTTAGATAAAAAGAATAATATATATGATATTGTCTCAAGTCATAAAACTCAAGAATTAAGTAGTGATGACAAAGAGAAATACTATCCAGTAAAAATATATTGTAGTAATTGTAATAAAGATACTACTCATGTAGAAAACTATGAAAATGGTTTAATAAGTTATAGTTGTTCTTGTGGTAATAAAGAAACATCAAGAATCGAGAACTTAAAAATAAAATTAAAGTTTAATATCGATTGGCCAATGCGTTGGAATTATGAGAATGTGTGTTTTGAACCATGTGGTAAAGGTCATGCCGATAACAATAGTGCACTACCAATATCAAAGGAAATAAATCATAAAGTTCTACATGGTAGAGAACCAGTAATTTTACCATATGAATTCTTTTATTTAAAAAATAGTGGTGGAAGAATGAACAAAAGCTCCAGTGACTTAATTACGATTAGTAATTTATTAGATATAATGCCTAAAGAAATGGTGTTATGGATGTTTTTAGCAAGAAATCCAAAGAAAGAAATGTTCTTTTCTATTGAAAGCGATATTATGACATTTTATCAAAGATTTGAACAATTAATTGCATCAAGTGATGAAGAAAGCGTAAGAATAAAGAATTTGCTTCGAATAAATTATAGTTATAATGTAAAATTTAGTGATTTAATTAAATATTTACCAATAGTTAATTATGATATTCAAAAACTAAAGAAGTATATTCCATATGATGATAATGATATAGTAACTTTACAAAAAATAAAATATGCAATTAATTGGTTGAAAAAATATCAAAAAGATAATGGTTATACAATATTAGATAAACCAAATAATGCTTTCTTTAATACATTAGGGTTTGAAAGTGTAAAGATAATTAGTAAATTTAGAGAAATAATAAAAAAAGATGATTATCAAGGAGAATTAGATGGTTTTCTACAGGAATTAAGAGAAAACAATCAAATTAAAGAATTCTATCGCATATTTTATAAATTGGTTTTTAATACGAATAAAGGTATGCCAGTTAAAAGAGTATTAGAGAATTTTCCAAAAGATAAGATTGTTAGATTATTAACAAAAGAACAATTATTATTAACTAAAGAGACAAATATTCTACACTTATCAGATTTACATTTTGATATTAATGATCCAAGTGATTATTTAATTAATAAATGGGAAAGAATGGTAGATTTATTAAAGAAAAATGTATCCAATATAAATTATCTTGTATTATCAGGAGATATTATCTGTTTTTATAATATGCATGATAATTTTGAAATGGCTTATCGTTATCTAGTATATTTAGCCGATGAATTAAAAATAGATCCAAGTAAAATAATGATTTGTACTGGTAATCATGAAATGATGGCTTTAAGAGATATTGATTTAAATACTTTTTGGAAACAAGATTTTAATAAAGATATATATCCTATTATTTCAGAATATAGTGATTTCTTGCAAAGAATGACAGGACATGGAATAAATAGTATAGAAGATTTATATTCATTAAGAGTATTTGAAGATTGTGATTTTATGGTAATTAATTCTTTATTTGGATTTACAAATGATCAAAATGATTTATTTTTCCAAGATGAAGAGACAATTAAAAGAATAATTGATGGCTATCAAAAATGTGATAAGGCAAGGTTTTTAATAACACATGCAGGTAAGAAGTATAATCCTAGTTTATTTAAATCTGGAATAAAAGACGTATTTAAAACAGTATTATGTGGCCATAAACATGAAGATATCGAATCTTGTACATTGGAGAAGAACTCTGATATTGAATTAATATCGGGTAATACTGATGGTTTTGTTGAGGAAACAAATGATTATCATTTATATAGTGTAAGAGATAAGATGCAAGTTAAGAGAATAGGATATAATAATAATTGGTTTATTGAATAAATATAGTAAAGTTGGTTGTCAAAAAGATGATATCATTATGGATATTTATATCTAGAAAAAAGACACAATTAATACTAAAAGTATTAGGGAAAATATTTTTTAAAGTTGGTTTAATATAATTACTCATAACCTTTCGTTTTGTTTAAAAATAATATAATAATCTCCTTTTTTATTATAAGCTATAAGATTCTTAGTAAAATTACTTAGATTTAAGCCATTTCCTTTTCTTATTTATTCCTAGCGGTTCCAATGCACAAGCTGCTATAGCTGCAAAGAAAAATAAATAATTAGTATTATTATTCATATACTAATAGAGGTATACTAATTGACATTTTCTAGAATTTATAGTATACTCTTATTACATTGAAGAAATTCAATAGTAAATGTTAGCCGCTCTTGGATGGCGCGGGATATAAATTATTCCAGACGAGAAATGTTAATCGCTCCCGGATGGTGCGATCAATAAATTATTCCGGAGGAAAATGTTAGAAAACTTCTATCGTATGATAGAGTTTTCTTTTGTTTTGTGATAAAATGTAATAACAAGGAGGAATGAACTAATGGAAATCAAAACAGGATATATTTATCATATTAAAGATGCATTTTTTGATAAAATAAATGATAAAGGACTTATGATTAACCATGAAAATGGTAGAGCAAGACCTACATATTTTACTATTAAAGATAAAGATATATTATGGTTTATTCCTTTAAGTAGTAAAGTAGATAAATATCAGGTTATTATTGATAAAAAAATCAAAAAATATGGTAGCTGTAGATCAATTATGATTAGTGAAATTGCCAATAAGCCATCTGTTATATTGATTCAAAATGCTTTTCCAGTATTAGAAAAGTACATAGATCATCCTCATATAGTTGATGGTAAACCGTTAAAAGTAATTGATACATTAAAAGATGAAATATTAAATAATTTTAAATATTTAATGGAATTAAAAAAGAGTGGAAGAAATTTATTCTTTCCTGATATAGATAGAATAAAAGAAATTATGTTAGAAGAAAAAAATAATTAAGTATATAAAAATTGAAAATATAATTTACTAAATCATAAATTAATTGAATTCTATCATAATGTAGGACTTGATTATGTATCATGTTCACCATTTAGAGTACCAGTAGCTCGTCTTACCGCTGGACAAGCTGCTATTAAAGCAAAGAAGAACTAATAAAAATAAATTTAAGACTAGTTAAAACTAGTCTTTTTTATATTCGTAAAATAATAATATTGCAATGTAATTAAAAATAAAAAAATATGATATAATATCTCTTGAAAGTAGTGATTTTATGAAAATTATAAACCTTAAAGATAATGATGTGTTTTTAGAGGAATATATAAGGCTATGTTCTTTAGAATGGGGAACACTTAAAAGTGATAATGAGATGAAGTCATATATAATTGATAAAAGGAAAAGAATTCATAGTGAAGATAAAGTGATAAGCATATTAGGATTATGTGATAATAATAATAAATTAGTTGGTTTTATATCTTTATTTAAATATGATGGTGATTATCGTAGAGATTTAACTCCATGGTATGCCACAATGTATGTAAAGAAAGAATATAGAGGAAGGGGATATTCAAAAAACTAAATGATGCCATTCTCAAGGAAGCAAGTGCTTTAGGATATACTAAAGTATATTTAAAGACGGAATTAGAAAATTATTATGAAAAGTTTGGGGCAATATTTATGGAAAATATAAATAACGGGGAAAAACTTTATTATATACCGCTTAATAATTAACTCGTAATATTAAGATATTATGAACCAAAAATATTGTGACATTTACGGTGACATTTTTGATAAGATATATCGTTGAAAGGATATAATCAGGTAATAAAGGATAATTGAAGGTATTATAACTTAAGGTTTTGCTTAATCCAAAGTTAAATTTTTTATTGCCTTCTTTTGAAAATAGCTATACAAGCTGCAATCAAAGCATGGAGTAATAAATAATAAAAGTAAAAGACTAGATTCTCCAGTCTTATTTGGATTATAATATAAATAGATTAGGAGATGAGTTTATGGGACTTTTTGATTTTTTTAAATTAAAAACACAGCAAAATGAAAACCAAATTACTGAAAGTTATCGAGATATAGAAAATGAGTATCTATTAGTAAAATCAACTGACAATATTTATGGCTTTCAAAAAAAGTTTTATATGCAATCTAATAGATTACTGAAAGTATTTGGAAATGCAAGAAGTGTATTACCAAATAAAATAAAATTAATAATAATAACTGATACACACAATACATTAGATGAAAATAAATTGGTTCAGATTGTTAATGAGCATCCTGATTTTAATGTTTGTTTACTATTAGGAGATCATAGTGATAGTGATATTAAAAAAGTATTAAATCATGTTTCAAAAGATAAAATTTACGCACTATTAGGAAATCATGATGTTAATTATATTGCTAATTACAATTTAAATAATCTTAATGGAAGGATTATAGATATTAATGGTGTACGGTTATTAGGAATCCAAGGAAGTTTTAAATATAAACCAGTTGATTTTCCGTCTTTTACGCAGGAGGAGAGTATTAAATTTTTAAAAGATAAAGAACCTGTAGATATTTTAATAAGCCATGATGGACCGTTTAATGATCAGATGATAAATAATCCTGCACATCAGGGATTGTTTGGAATTACATATTATTTATTTAAAAATAAGGTAAAATACAATCTTCATGGACACCTGCATAATGAATTTGAAAGGGTATTAGATAATAAAACCATTGAAAAAAGTTTATATGGTGTGAATTACATTGAATTAGAATAAAATATATAAATATAATTATGTAAGTGATAAAAACTTCATAATGGACTGAAGAAAGAAATTTAGATAACAATGAAAATATAAAAGTAAGTCACTTTAATCTAATTTATTCCAAATAGGTCCATGCTACAAGCTGCTCAAGATGCAAAGAAAAATAAATAAGAATTACTAAAGTCTAGGTGAAACTAGTCTTTTTATGGTATAATTGATGCGGTGAATTTATGAATAAAAAGCAAATAATTGACATTATTGAAAAATATAAATTAGATAAATCAAAATTTATTATTATATCAGGTGCGGCATTAGTTTTATTGGGACAAGAAAAAAATGCTAAGGACATTGATATATGGTGTGATAATGATTATTGTGATTACATGCTTAGCAATTATGATTGTAAGTTTGAAAGAACTAATGAATTCGGTGAAAAAGCATATTTAATTGATAATATAATAAACTTTGGTGTTTCTTTTAAACCTAAAAATGTTGAGGTTATTGAAGGTATTCAATGTTCTTCATTAAGAGATGTATTGGAGTTAAAGAAGTTTTTAAATCGTGACAAAGATAAATTTATAATAAGTAAACTTGAAAAATATTTAAATTAGAATTTTATTAATTCATTTTCTTTTTATTCATCTCAAATTTGTCCATGCTACAAGCCACAATTAAAGAAAAGAATAATAAATAATAAAAATTCAAAAACCAGTCTTTTATGATATAATGTTTATAAATCAATATACGAAAACGGAAGGATTTTATTATGGATGACATAAAATTGCCAGATGATAACACATATAATGAAAAATATACTAATGGAGAAAAAGCTTTATTTTTATCTTTGATATTGGTAGGGATAATAGTGATAAGTTATGTATTATCCGGTGGTAATTTTGATGAACAACGTGGAATGATTTGGTTATTAGTTGGTATATATTGTTTTACTATTGAACCATTTATGATAATTGCATCAACCATTTATGGAATAAAAGGGTTAAAAGATAAAAAATATCTATCTTATATAAGTTTTATTATTAATTTAATAAAAATTGTATTTGTAATAATTATGATGAATTCATAAAAATTAATAAATCTAGAAAAGGTGGTCATTATGAAAGATAAAAGAGAAAAAGTTGTTATTAAAACAAGTATAATTAGCATAATATCTAATATTGTGTTAGCAGGATTTAAGGCTTTTGTTGGTCTTCTTGCTAATTCAATATCGATTATTTCGGATGCTGTTAATAATTTAAGTGATGCCTTATCAAGTATCATAACTATCATTGGTACTAAATTAGCGGGAAAATCACCTGATAAAAAACATCCATTTGGCTATGGAAGAATTGAGTATATGACATCTCTTATAGTATCAGTAATTGTCTTATATGCAGGTATTACAGCTTTAATAGAATCTATCAAAAAAATAATTCACCCAGAAGCTGTTGATTATAGTATATTAACATTAGTTATTTTAAGTGTTGGTATCATTATTAAATTTATTTTGGGAATTTATGTTAAGAAAAAAGGAAAAGAAATTCATTCTGATTCTTTGATTGCAAGTGGATCAGATGCATTTAATGATGCAATATTATCCATTTCAGTTTTAGCATCTGCCATTATCTATATGATATTTATATTAGTCTTGAAGCATACGTTGGTGTTATTCTATCTATTTTTATAATTAAAGCAGGCTTCGAGCTTATTAAAGAATCAGTTGATAATATGTTAGGAGTAAGGGTAGAAAGTTCTCTTACTAAATCAATAAAAAAAGAAATAATGAAAGAAAAAGATGTTGAAGGTGCCTATGATCTTGTATTAAATGATTATGGTCCAGATAAATACCTTGGTTCTGTTCACATTGAAGTTCTTGATACTTTAACAGTAGCAGATATTGATAAAATATCAAGAAAAATAACTAAAAATATTCAAGAAAAATATGGTGTTATCTTACACACTATAGGAGTATATTCTATTAATACGAAAGATAAGAAAACTATAGAAACAAAAAAAGATATTACCAAGATTGTTTTCTCTCACAAAGGTATTTTACAAATGCATGGATTTTACTTGGATGAAGAAGAAAAAAGAATTAGTTTTGATATTATCATTGATTTTAAAATAAAAAATCCACAAGAAATATATCAAGAAATATATGATGAAGTACAAAAAAAATATCCTAATTATGAAATAGTAATAACATTGGATATTGATATCAGTGATTAGAAAAATTTTATTATTTTTCTTTTTTTTTATATTGTTTCAAAAAGAGAAGTATGATAAACTTAAATTAATAATAGGGAGAATCCTATTAGAGAAAGGAGTTTGACTTTATGGAAGTAAAAAAAGAAGTCAAGAAAAGAAATGTTGCCATTGAGATTTGGCGTTTCCTTGCGGCTTTTGCAATTGTTGGATTCCATGTTGGATGGATAATTGCAAGAAGCTGTAATGGAAGCAATGGATACTGGATGACACCAACAAACACTTGGTTCTTTGGTTCTAGTGAAGTATTATTACTATTTACTGTTACTGCTGGATATTTTATGGTATCTCACTATAAGAAATTGGCTAAAGATCCAAAATATAAAGAAAGGAGTGCGATGAGTAGAGCCGGAGAGTATACTTGGACAAGAATTAAATCATTATTACCTGTATTAATTCTTGGATATATATTGGGTGTAATAATATGTACTAAATTCTTCTATCCAGAATATGGATTCCAAGAAACATGTGTTATGTTATTTAATAGTATCTGGGAATTCTTAGGATTCCATGCTGCCGGTTTAAGAAGTTTAGGTGGTGAATTCTTTAACTTAAATGGACCATTATGGTTTATTTCTGCTATGACTATTGTGGGATACTTTATCTATTGGGGTCTATGTAAAAACGAAGATGTTACTGCAGGATTTATAGCACCAATTCTTGCTATTTTTACAGCAGGATGGTGGAGTTTTACTGATACAAGAGCTGCTCAAACTGCATGGTCTACATTTGGAACTCAATTAGCATCCACAAATGGAATGGGTGGAAGTGCAACTTCCCAAACAGCAACTTTAGGATTTAACAATGGTTTAATCTTTGTTATGTTAGGTATGCTTATTGGTGTAATCTTATATTACCTAATTGAAAAACTAAAAAATCGTGAGGAAAAATCAAATGTTGGCTTAACAATTTTAAATGTAGTTGTTACAGGATTACTATTATGGTATATAATATATCAACCAACATGGTTTAAATTAGAAAGATGGCCAGTTGCTTTCTTGTGTATTATGGTTGTTGGTTTAGCAATCCTTAATAAAGATGGTTTAACAAAAGTTTTAAATAATGATTATACAAACAAAGCATTTGGATATTTAGGAAGTATATCATTATATGTATATATGCTACATTATCCAATAGCAATTCTAGTATTAAGAATCTTTGGTAAAAATACTCAAGCTAATCCATATACCTTCTGGCAAGTATTCATTCCTACAGTAGTAATTTCTATTGTACTATCAATATTTGTCAAATATGTTATGGAAGCAACAATATTAAAGAAAAAATAAGAAATTAGTAAGAAATGTTATAAACATTTCTTATTTTTATGATATACTAGCGTTAGGTGATAATATGAAAATAATAAAAAAAGAAGAAGTTGCAAAATTAATTAAAGATAATGATATGGTTGCGATATCTGGAAGTGGTGGTTCTGGAAGTCCCGAAGCCTTAATTAAAAGTATCATGGATTCATATTTAAAAACATCTCATCCAAAGAATATTGGTGTTACTTGTGGTATATCTCCTGGTAATTTAACTCAAGATGATGTTGGAATGAATATGCTTGCTAAAGAAGGCTTAGTAGGAAGAGCTATTTGTGCTCATTTAGGTATGGGAAGAGTATTTGGTAATGCTATTGGTAATAATCAATTTCCTGCTTTTGCTGTACCATTAGGAGTAATAAACCATTTATATCGTGCTATAGCAGGACATGAAGTTGGTATTGTTACCCATATAGGTTTAGGAACATTTGCTGATCCAAGAATTGAAGGATGTTGTGCTAACCTTAAAGCTAAAAAATTAAATCCTATAGTAGAAGTAGTTAATATTGGTGGAAAAGAAAATTTATTTTATCATTCATTTCCTATTAATGTTGCTCTAATTAAAGCATCGTTTGCTGATTCTGATGGCAATATTTCCTTAGAAGAAGAAGGAGTTATTGGTGAACAATATAATATGGCTATAGCAGCCCATAATAGTGGCGGTATTGTAATTGTTGAAGTTAAAGATATTAAACCAAGTAAATCATTAAGAGCAAGAAATGTTTTAATTCATTCTTCATATGTTGATTATGTTGTTGTAAATAAACCTGATGATAAATTAGGAGAATATAATATTCCTTTTTATCGACCAGAAATAACTGGTGATAAAAGAATTAAATTAGAAGATATCGAGATAAGAAAATTAGATGAAAGAAAAATATGTGGCAGAAGAAGTGCAATGGAGCTTCGTAAAGGATATGTTATTAATTTAGGAGTTGGTATGCCAGATAGCGTTGCTAATGTTGCAGCCGAAGAAGGCATATCAGAAGATATCTTCCTATCAGTAGAATCAGGTCCAACTGGAGGTGTACCAATAGGCGGTATTGTTTTTGGAGCATCAGTAAATCCTGATTCTGTAATTCAAACAGCCGAACAATTTGATGCTTATAATGGTGGATCTCTTGATATGGCAATCGTAGGACTTGCAGAGGTTGATAAATATGGTAATGTAAATGTATCAAAATTTGGGACAAGAGTTACTGGTCCTGGAGGATTTATTAATATTACGCAGTGTACTCCTAAAATAGTATTTATGGGAACATTTATGGCCGGTAACTTAGAAGAAGAAATCAAAGATGGTAAACTAATCATTAAACATGAAGGAAATAAAAAGAAATTTGTTAATAATGTTGAGCAAATCACATTCTCTTCAAAAGAAGCAATAAAAAATAATCAAGAAATACTATATGTTACTGAAAGAGGAGTATTTAAATTAACCAAAGAAGGAGTAATGTTAATAGAAATAGCACCCAATGTTGATTTAGAAAAAGATATCCTAGCTAATATGGATTTTAAACCATTGATATCAAAAGATTTAAAATTAATGGATGAAAGAATATTTAAAGAAGGAAAAATGAAAATTAAAGAAAATTTTCTTAAAGGAATTAAATTATGAAAGTATTAATTATAAATGGAAGTCCCCATAAAGATGGATGTACAAAGGAAGCTTTAAAAGAAGTAGAAAAAGAATTAAATAAAGAAAATATTGAAACAGAAATACTTGAAATTGGTTCTATGGATATTAGAGGATGTATCGCTTGTAATTATTGTAAGGATAATAAAAAATGTGTTTTTAATGATATTGTTAATGAAGCTGCTAATACTTTTAAAGATTGTGACGGAATATTAATCGGATCCCCAGTTTATTACGCTGGCATAAATGGAACTCTAAAGTCCTTTTTAGATCGTCTTTTTAACAGTAGTTATATTGGTAAAAGTATGAAAGTAGGGGCATGTGTAGTTTCATCTAGAAGAGCAGGATCAATCACCACTCTTGATGAAATATATCACTATTTTGAAATATCTAATATGCCGATAGCAACAAGTACATATTTTAATGAAGTTCATGGAATTAAAAAAGATGATATATATTTAGATCAAGAAGGTATTCAAACAATGCATAATCTTGCCAGAAGTATGGCCTTTCTTATTAAATCTATTAATCTTGGCAAAAAAGAATTTGGTATACCAAAAAAAGAATTAGGATATAAAACAAACTTTCTCAAATAACGCTAATTTGACATTTTTCCTTTAAAGTGGTATAATATGCAAGATTTTAAAGGAGTGGGTTTAGATGAAGATTAGTAATTTAAAAAATATTTTAAAAAATAATGAGTATGAAATTAAAACAATGAAGGAAAAATTAAGAGGTTATCCTAAAAAAGAATGGATGTCTATAGAAAACAAAATATCTTTTTTAGAAAGACAAAATAGCGCTATAAACACTTTTATAGAAAATGATTCTAATAAAGTATTAAGTGAAAAAGATAATATTAAGGTACTAAATAGATTATCCAAAGGAAGAGTTAAAGCCATTTTTAGTAATATTATTGGTCAAGTAGATAGAAAAATCCATAATAGTTTAAATAAAAATGACAAAATATGGGATATATATCAAAAAAATATTAATGAAAAATATTATAGTACATCAAATTTTTATTTTAAAAGATATATGGCATCACTTATACCTCTTGTTGGAGGAATTATGTTATCAAATGTACCTATTATTGGATTAGGGATATTATCATATGCCAAAAATATTGTTGGTAATATTAAAACAATATATGAAAAAAATAAATATGGTATTTTAAAACCAATAAGAGAATATCCTATTTATAGAATGAGTTGGATTGATAATATTAAAACATCCACTTATAAGTATAGAAAACAAAAAAGGTTATTTAGTAATAAACAAAATAATGAATTAATTAATAGTAAACAATCAAAAGAACAAATTATTGATGAAATAAATAATTTTGATTTTCGTACAAAAAATATAAGATACATTGAAAATTTAATTAAAGATTTTTCTCTAATAGAGAATCCTTCAACAAAATTATGTGATAAATATCAAGAAATAGTTAATTATCACAATTGGTTAATTCAAAGAAATAATACTGCAGTAGCTGAAAATACCAAATATTTGGAAGAAAAATTTAAAACAACTGAAATGCCAAATACAATATTAAAAAAAGAGGAAAAGGATGTTGAAAAAATAATCAAGCAAATTGATTTAGATAATAAAAATCCAAAAACACCAAAAGATAATACAATCATAGAAACAAAAAAAGTAGATATTAATAACTATGCCAATATGGATTATTTACAGGCTATTAGTTATGAAAAGAATCCAAATCAAACAATGAATTTTAGTGAAGCAATATCTATAATTAGAGATAAAAAACTCCATAAAGAAGATGAATGGCGAAATGCAGTAAGTGTTTTATCTAGTACTTTTGGAAGTAGTAGAGAAAAGAAAAATGATACTGCCAAAAATTTAAATGATTTTAATAAAACAGAAAATTTGTTAGCAATTTATGGAAGAAAAATAAAAAATAATACAGCAACTAATGAAGAAAAACTAATATATAATGCTTTAATATATCATTTAGCAATGTGTGATTTAGAAAACTTTTCTTTAGATGATATCAAAGACTATATAAATGATTATATAATTGAAGAAGCAGATAGATACATTGAAGATGTAAAAAAATATCAAAAAATAAAATTATAAAATGAATTTTATATAAAGAGTCAAATGAAAATTTGACTTTTTTTTAAAAAAATGGTATAATTAACAAGAATTTTGATATGGGGGTATTTTTGTATGGATAATTATAGTTTATTTGTGGATATTGATGATGTACTTGTATATTCATCACCATTAATTCAAAAACAGGTTAATGAAAAAACAGTTTTTAAAACAGAGATTTTAGAAAATATTGAGCAATTAAGAAGAAATGTTTTATACTTTAATAATGAAGTAGAAAAAGAATGTAAATTATCATTCAAGGAAAAAAGATTACCAGATACTACACGTTTTCCTAAAGAAATATTTAACATAAAAAAAGATGATTTGATTTTTGATAATTTAACTGATTATGAAATTCAGGATATTTATGTTAAATCAGTTACATCAAGTGGATATTATTTATCAGTTGTAAATCAAATTTATAACCAATTTCTAGAACTTCGTGATATGTTTTTGGAAAATGATAACCTAGAGTATGGTAATTATAAAGAATATAATTTTGATGAAGAAAGAAAAAAGATTCTTAAATTTAAAAATAGAGTTATTGATAGTTGGGATATGATTAATAAAATTAATAAATTTTGTTTATCAGAAGTTACAAAAATAAGTATGGAAGCTAAAAGTAATCATACATATCCTAATTATGGTGATTTAGTTAAAACTGATAATAATGATATTATAAGAACCAATACCAATAAAAATGATTATAACTATTATTTATATGAAAAACCAATTCAAGATATTTGTCGTCTTGCAACAAATAATTTATTAGAATATATTTTATTGAATTTTAATATAGAAAAAACAATAAGTAAAGAATTAATCGATTATGATATGATATATCAAGAAAGTAATGTAAATCAAAAGGCTGTATTAATGATATATAGAGCAATGTTATCTAATAATATTGATAAATTGTATTTATTATCACATCATAATGGAACAAGAGAATGCAAAGCTAAAAGAAATCTAATGAATAAATTATTTCCAAATGGTGAATTTATAGGATTAAGATTTCACAGTAGCGAACACAATTTAGAAAGAAGAAATAGAAGTTCTAAAATGGATACAGCACTACTTGTATGTGATAAAGATCCTTCTATGATGATATTAATTGATGATAGTAAAGCAAATTGTAGCGATTGGCAAGAAAAAGGTGGAAAAGTAATTCTTTATAGAGAAATTAGTGATGCTGAAAAAACAAGTAGAATAGAAAAAAGTGATTTCCTTCGTATAACCGATTTTAATATGTTAGAAGAAGCACTTGATAATATAATGATTAAAGAAAAAAGGAAAGTGAAATAAAATGAATGATAATATTTTAGTATTAGATTGTGATGGAGTAATATTTGATAGTTTACCATTAATTGATAACTATGTAAAAAACATAAAATATATTGCCAGTGATTCTTATAAAAGAGAATTAGACCAAGAAGAATTTAGAGCAAGACTTATGCTTAATAAATGGGAAGAAGAAAGATCAAATGATCCTAGTCAATATGGATTAATTAAAAAAAGAATCAAAGATGTTGAGAGAAAAAGAAAAGAACATTACGAGTATAAAGATAAAGTATTAGAAGAAGTTACTGATAAATATAAAGGTAAAATTGATTATCAAAAAATATATCAATTAGAGAATACTTATGATGGTGTTATTAATATGATATATACTATTTATGGTAAAGGTCTATTTAATGAAATATATGTATTATCTCATGTAAATTGTAAAAGAGAAATAAATGCCAAAAAAAAGTTTTTTGAAACTTATTTACCTATGGTAAAATTTGTTCCCGTTATGTTTCATATTGAACCTTTTTATAATCAAGATGGTTCTAAAAATACCAAAAGAAAAAGAACAAATAAAATTGAATATTTTAAAAATTACCTAAGTTTAGAAGAATTATCAGGTGTGTATTTTATAGATGATACCGAATCAATTGTTAAAGAAGCTTTAGATTTAGGAGTTAATAATACCTTTTATAAAAATGATTCTAGTTCAACAATTGATTTATTAACTAAAGTAGCTTTTGATTCCATTGGAGTAATTAGTAAGGAAAATATTTCTCGATAATTAGTTATATGTAATAACACTTTTATGATATTTTAATAAAATAATATAGATATCATAAAGGAGGTTGTTTATGTATTATTATGGTGGTGGAACATGTGGATGCCAAAATAACTATGGTTATCCAATGTATCCTGTATATTATCCTAATTATGGAAATAATTCTAATTCAGCAATAATTATTGTTTTATTTATACTATTAGTTATTATAATAGGTTCTAGATTTGGAGGAAGATAATCTTCTTCCTTTTTTCTTGCTAAAAACCTAAATTTATCATATAATTAAGTTATAGGGAGGCTTTATGAATATAGTAGAAATAATTAACAAAAAAAGATTAAAAGGAACTTTATCAAAAGATGAATTATCATTTATGTTTAATGGTTATTTAGAAGGAAAAATTAAAGATTATCAAATGTCTAGTTTATTAATGGCAATATGTATTAATGGAATGGATGAAGAAGAAATCTTTGATTTAGTAGATATCTTTATTAAAAGTGGTGATATTCTTGATTTATCAAGTATTAATGGTATTAAAGTAGATAAACATTCAACAGGTGGTGTAGGCGATAAAGTAAGTTTAATTGTTGGACCAATTGTTGCAAGTCTTGGTATTCCTTTTCCAAAGATGAGTGGAAGAGGATTAGGTCACACAGGTGGTACCATTGATAAACTTGAAAGTATCAAAGGATTTAATACATCACTTACAGAAGAAGAATTTATAAAACAAGTTAATGATATTCATTTTGCAATTACTGGTCAAACAAAAAATTTATGTCCATTAGATAAAGTTATTTATGCATTACGTGATGTTACAGGAACAGTTGAATCAATCCCCTTAATTGCCGCAAGTATTATGTCAAAAAAAATAGCAGGAGGAGCCGATAAAATACTTTTGGATGTTAAAGTAGGCGATGGAGCTCTAATGAAAACGATGGAAGATGCTAAAAAGTTAGCAAACTTAATGGAAAAAATAGGAGAATTCTATCATCGCGAAGTCCATGCTTTAATAACTGATATGAATACCCCTTTAGGAGATAATATAGGTAATAGTCTTGAAGTAATTGAAGCAATGGATATTTTAAAAGGAAAAAAATCTCCATTAAGAGATCTTTGTATAGAAGAAGCATCACACTTAGTATCAATGGCTAAAAATATATCCTTAGAAGAATCTAAAAAAGAAGTAATAGAAACACTTGATAATGGTAAAGCCTTTGATAAATTTTTAGAATTTGTTAAATATCAACATGGTGATATTAAATCACTGGAAGTAAGTTTTAAAACCATTGATATAAAAAGTACTAAAGAGGGTACTCTAAATAAAATAAAAACTCTAAATTTAGGAATGTTATCAGTAAATCTAGGAGCAGGAAGAAAAAGTAAAGAAGATAAGATAGATCATACTGTAGGTATTGTTCTTAAAAAACATTTAAATGATTATATTAAAAAAGATGATGTTTTATGTACTCTTTATGTTAATCAAGATATTACTATAAATCCTGATGATTATTTTGAAATAATATAAAACAAAAGGACTAACTCATGTTAGTCCTTTTAAAAAGAATAAAAAGGGGTTGGCTAGTGTGATACTAGCGACCAATTCGCCTAAATCCGAATTGGTAATTTATATATTAATCATTTTTCCTCCAAAAGTCAATATTTTTTGTAAAGTTTACACTTTTTATTTCTAGATTAATTATCATATTTACTTTGATAAAAATTTATGTTATGATTAACTCATAAGATAAGAGGAAGTGATTAAAATGGCAAGTGTAAATAACAATGTAAATAATCATTGTATAATTATGTCAATCTGGGGGGGGGGTCATTATTTCTAGATAGACTTCCATATAGAATAAGAGATTCATAAAGATGATTAAAGTAGTATAGCAATATATTACATTTTGGTCATCTTTTAATATATGAAGAAAGGAATTAATTATGAATAATCAAAATAATAAAAAAGTAATTTTAACAGTAATGTTTGTAGCAATATTAACAATAGTAGTTATAGGTACAAGTTTTGCCTTCTTTAATTATACAAGAACAGGTTCTGCAAATACCTTAAAAGTAGGAAGAATAAGTTTTAATCATACCCAAGATGGTACTATAACTTTAACTAATATTTTTCCGATGTCATCTGAAGAATTTGAAAATGGTACACAAGACCCAAGTAACAATGTAACCATAAATATTGAAGGAGATACAACATACCCTAATGGAGTAGAATATCTTGTTACAGCAGAAGATGTTAATATCGAAGTAAATAATAAAAGAATACCTCTAACTTTAAAAGTAACAAGTACCACAAATTTAGGAAACAATGATGAAGACTATTTCACTAATAGAGGAGGAAGTACTAATATTCATAAAGTGTTATCTGGTGGAGTTGTAGTAGATGGTCAATACCTAGTAGTAGGTTATATTGCTCCAGGACAAACAGGAATAGACGGAAGTCTTAATATCAGTGCTTATATAAATAGTGATAATATCGTAATAAGTGATACCTATGATGGAACCGAATCTGATAATATGGGTACAACCAATGAATGGGTAGGGAATAAAACCGTATTTACTACAACAGAATGGAATAGTTTATCAGGAAGTAGTAACAGTTTATCATTTAAAATAAGAGTAGAAGCTAATGAAGGAATATGGGTAGAAGAAGCAACAACACCTAATTTAATGAATTATATTAATGTTAGTAGAAGTGCCAATATCAAAGAAATCAGATTTATTGAAGAAACCCCGCTTAGAATGCAAAGAAGATACGATGCATCAGTAGGAAGCGAAAGTGATAATACAAAATTAGATTTAACATATCAAGATACGGGAAAAGTATTAGCATGGATTGAACCATTAACAGTAAATCCAACAGGAGCAAGTAGTAATCTAAATATCAAACCAAGTTTTTTAGTTGATGAAAACCAAGAAAGTAACATAAAACAAATAGATAATGAAACAAGTTATATTTTATATATTGCAAGTAGTGGAAAGACAAAATGGACAACTGCTATTAGTATGTTTAATGGATTTACAAAAGTAGAAAAAATAGTATTTGAAAATGTTGATTCATCAGATGTAACAAGTATGGTAAATATGTTTGGTAGTGAAACAAATTTAAAAGAGATTATTGGTTTGAACACATTGGATACAAGTAATGTAACAAGCATGCAAGTTATGTTTGCAGGTAGTTCTAATTTAATAAGTGTTGATTTATCAGGAATGGGAAGCGAAAATTTAACAAATGTAGAAAATATGTTTGCAGGATGTACAAGTTTAACAACAATTAATATGAAAAACTTTAATTTTTGTAAAATATCATCTTTAAATTCGTCATATAGTCCATTTTATAATTTATCAAATGTTGTAAATATTGACTTGAATGGAAGTAATACTGCAAGTATTACTGATATGTCATATATGTTTAGTGGCTGCACAAATTTAGCGGCAATTGATTTAAGTAATATTAATACAGATAATGTAACAGCAATGAATTATATGTTTTATAATTGCAATAACTTAATTAGTGCAGACTTATCCAATATAGGAAGTAACAAATTAACATATGTTAATGATATGTTTTATGGATGTTCTAATTTATCGATGGTAAAAATTAATTCATATAAAGGTAATACTTTATATGCAATGTTTAGAGAATGTAAATCCACTAATCTAAAAGTAATAGGCAATAATTTAAATAATTTATCAAATGCTCAATATATGTTTCAAAATTGTAAGAATTTAATAAGTTTAGATTTAAGTGAATTAGATACAAGAAATGTAATTAATATGGCTTATATGTTTTATGAATGTAATAATCTAGTAAATTTAAATATTTTAAGTTTTGATACAAGAAATGTAACTAGTATGGAAGATATGTTTTATAAGTGCCAAAAAATAAAAACATTAGATTTAACTCATTTTGATACATCATCTATAACTAATATGAGAGAAATGTTTTATGGATGTTCTGAATTGTTGGAATTAAATATAAGTGGTTTAGGTAATGATAATTTAGAAGATGTTTCTGACATTTTTAAAGATTGTGATAAATTAAAAACACTAAATATGAGTAATTTTAATTTTGGAAAAGAAAAAAATATTGACGCAGTATTTAGAAACTTAAATAATTGTCAGACAATTGATTTAAGTGGTTCTAACATGCCATCCGTAATAAGCTTAGCATCTTTATTTCATAGTTGTACAAAGTTAGAAACGGTTAATTTAAGCAATGTTAATGCAAGAAATGTCACAGGAGCATCATATATGTTTGAATTGTGTAGTAGTTTAACTAATGTTATTTTTGATGGCATTAATATATCAAATGTAGAATCATTAACAGGTATGTTTTCTGGCTGTACAAGTTTAATAAGTATTGATTTATCAAACCTAAATACAAGTAGTGTAAAGAATACATCAAACATGTTTGAAAACTGTTCTTCTTTACAAACGATTTATGTATCAAATGCTTGGAATACATCTAATGTAACTACTTCAGGTTCTATGTTTGAAGGATGTACATCACTCGTAGGTGGTAATGGCACTGTATATGATAGTAGTATTGTTGATAAAACAAGAGCAGTTATTGATACCCCAACAACACCTGGCTATTTAACAAGTAAAGCATAATATAAAAGTCTTATTACAAATACGTAATAAGATTTTTTATGAAAAAATATTAGCACTCACTATTGACATTTGCTAATTTTAGTATTATGATTAATCTGTAACAAGGAAAGGTGATAATATGAAAAAGAAAGAATTTAAAACAGAATCAAAGAAAATCCTTAATATGATGATTAATTCTATTTATACTAATGAAGAAATCTTTTTAAGAGAATTAATCTCTAATGCATCAGATGCACTAGATAAATTATATTATCGTTCTTTGACAGATAAAAAATTAAATATTAAGAAAGAAGATTTAAAAATTAAAGTAGCTTTCAATAAAGTTGATAAAACGATTACTATCAGTGATAATGGTATCGGAATGAACGAAAGTGAACTTGAAAATAATCTAGGTACAATTGCTAGAAGTGGTAGCGAATTATTTAAACTTGAAAATAAAGATTTAACAGACGCTAATATTATAGGTCAATTTGGTGTTGGATTCTACTCTAGTTTTATGGTAAGTAAAAAAGTTACTGTATTAAGTAAGAGTATTGATAGTGATAAAGCATATCTTTGGGAATCAGAAGGAGAAAATGGTTATACAATTAAGGAAGATTCTAAAGATGACTTTGGTACCATTATTACCTTATATTTAAAAGATGATGATGACAATCATAAATATAGTGAATATTTAGATGAATTTAATCTTGAAAGAATTATTAAGAAATATTCAGATTATATAGTATATCCTATTGTTATGGATAAAGAAGTCGATAAAAAAATATCAGAAATAACAATTAACAGTATGATTCCTATTTGGAAGAAAGATAAGAAATCAGTAACTGATGAAGACTATAATAATTTCTATAAAGACAGGTTCTATGATTATGAAAATCCATTAAAAGTTATTAAAAGTAAAGTCGAAGGATTAGTAAGTTATGATGCCTTACTATTTATTCCATCACATGCAGCTGGAGATTATTATAGCAAGGAATATGAAAAAGGATTAGAACTTTATTCAAAAGGTGTTTTAATTACCAATAGATGTGAAGATTTACTTCCAGATTATTTTAGTTTCGTAAAAGGTATTGTTGATAGTGAAGATATTGATCTTAATATATCAAGAGAAACACTACAAAAAAATCATCAAGTTAAAGCAATTGCTAAATCCATTGAAACCAAAATTAAAAAAGAATTATTAGAACTAGAAAATGATAATCGTGAAGAATATGAAAAATTCTTTAAAGAATTTGGTGGAAGTATTAAATACGGAATTTATTCAAGTTTTGGAATGAATAAAGAATTACTAGGTGATTTACTACTATTTAATTCTAGTAATGGTAAGATGACTACTTTAAAAGAATATGTCGAAAGAATTAGTAATGATTCTAAAAAAATCTATTATGCGGCTGGAGAATCAATTGACAAAATAAAAATGATGCCACAAGTAGAGAATATGATTGAAAAGGGTAATGAAGTATTATTCTTTAATGATTATTTAGATGAATTTACGATTAAAGCCATGAATGGCTATAATGATTTAATTTTCTCTAATGTTCAAGATGAACATGAAGACTCTGAAGACGATGAAGAGATTAAGAAAGCAAACGAGGATAACAAGGATATTTTAAATGTTATTAAAGAAACATTAAATATTAAAGATGTTAAATTTAGTGATAATTTAAGAAATCATCCAGTATCACTTACAACTGTAGGGGATATATCACTTGAAATGGAAAAAGTACTTAAAGCAATGCCTAATAATGAAGGTGTTAAAGCAGAAAAAGTAATGATGATTAATAAGAATCATCCAATATATGATAAATTAATATCTCTATATAATAAAGATGATAATAAAGAATTAAAAGATTACTCTAAAGTATTATATAATATGGCTTTATTAATTAATGGATTAAGTATTGATAATCCAAATGAACTTTCTGAGATAGTTTGTGATATGATATCAAAATAATAGGAAATACAGAAAATGTATTTCTTTTTTTTATTTATGTACATGAATATGTTCTTAAATATGGAACTATTTTTCTAAAAATTATTATGCTATGATATTAACTAAAAAAGGAGATATTATGTACGATGTAATA
Source organism: uncultured Clostridia bacterium (assembly GCA_947165365.1). Lineage (GTDB taxonomy): Bacteria > Bacillota_I > Bacilli_A > RF39 > UBA660 > RUG12783. The sequence continues at coordinate 36,459 of CAMVAF010000011.1, forward strand.
GAAAGTGATATTAAAATAGAAGATATGATATATGAAATAAGAGGGGTACAAGTTATGCTAGATAGTGATCTTGCAAGATTATATAAAGTGGAAACTAAAAGAATAAATGAGGCAATAAAAAATAATCCTAAAAAATTCCCTGATTATTACGTTTTTAGAATTAGTGAAAATGAATATAAAAATTTGAAGTCGAAAGTTTCGACTTCAAAAGGTGGATCAAGAAAAGGACACACTGCTTTAACAGAACAAGGAATTGCTATGCTAGCAACAGTGTTAAAAACAAATACAGCAGAAGATATAAGTATAAAAATAATGGATGCCTTTGTAGCAATGAGACATTATCTAATAGAAAATAAAGATATTTATAAATCAATAAATAATATAAATAATACTTTGATAGACCATACTGACAAAATAAATTATTTATTTTCAAATTTTGATAATTATATGCCTGTTTTTGTTGGTTTTTAACAAAATGGTGTAAAGAAAGAAAATGATAATTGATAAATAAAATGAATAAGAGATAACTTTGTTATTTCTTTTTTTTAAAAATTAAGTTATACTTATTATGTGAGGTAAATATGAATGATAAAATAATTAATGAAATTGCAAGTGAATTAAATATAAGTATTAAACAAGTGGAAGTTACTTTAAAACTATTAGAAGAAGGTAATACGATTCCTTTTATTGCAAGATATCGAAAAGAAGTAACTGGTGCTTTAACAGAAGAAGAAATAAGAAAAATAGAAGAAGTATATTCTTATCAAGTTAATCTTTTAAAAAGAAAAGAAGATGTTATAAGACTTATTGATGAAAAAGGATTATTAACAGATGAACTTAAAGAAGAAATAATGAATGCTACACGTCTTGTGGAAGTAGAGGATTTGTATCGTCCATATAAAGAAAAGAAAAAAACAAAAGCAACTTTAGGTATTAAGGCAGGACTTGAACCATTATCTACTGATATGCTTAAATTTATTGATTTTAATTTAATAGAAGAATCTAAAAAATATATTAATGATTTAGTAAAGAATACGGATGAAGTTATAGAAAATGTTAAATATGTTATTGCAGAGAAAATATCGGATGAAGCAGAATATCGTAAATTTATCAGAAATTATATTTATAATAATGGAAGTATAAAATCTAAAAAGAAAAAAAATGCCGAAGATGAAAAGGGAATTTATAAAAATTATTATGATTACATCGAACCAATAAAGAAGACAAAGTCATTTAGAGTACTAGCAATTAATCGTGGAGAAAAGGAAGATGTGCTTTCAGTATCTCTTGAATATAACAAGGAAGATGTTTTAAAATATTTAAAAAGAAAAATAATTAAAAATGAACATATATCTTATGTAGGGGAAATAATAGAAGCAATAACGGATAGTATGGATAGACTTATTTTACCATCAGTTGAAAGAGAAGTAAGAAGTATGTTAACGGATAAAGCCATGGATGTAGCCATCGATAGTTTTGCAAAGAATCTAGAAGCCCTTTTAATGATACCACCTCTTAAAGAAAAAATGGTTTTAGCACTTGATCCAGCATATCGAACAGGATGCAAACTAGCAGTACTAGATAGAACAGGAAACCCACTTTGTATTGAAGTAATTTATCCAACACCACCACATAATCAGATACTTGAAAGTAAAAAGGTTGTTTTAAAACTTTTGAATGACTATAAAATAGATGTTGTGGCAATAGGTAATGGTACAGCATCACGCGAGTCTGAACGTTTTATTGCGGATACTATAAAAGAAGCAGATCATCCTGTAAGCTATGTGATGGTAAATGAAGCAGGAGCAAGTGTTTACTCCGCAAGCGAATTAGGTATTAAAGAGTTTCCTGATTTAACTGTTGAAAAAAGAAGCGCCATAAGTATTGGAAGAAGACTACAGGATAGCTTATCAGAACTTGTTAAAATCGAACCAAAAAGTATTGGCGTAGGACTATATCAACATGATGTTAAACAAAAAGAATTATCAGATACCTTAGATTTTACCGTCCTTAAAGCCGTTAATAAGGTAGGAGTAGATGTTAATACCGCAAGTCCATCACTATTAAAATATATTTCGGGATTAAATAAAAAAAGTATTGATGCTATTATTAATTATCGTATAGCTAATAAAAAGATTAATTCAAGAGATGAAATTAAAAAAATTAAAGGTGTTACCGATAAGATGTATGAGCAATCAATTGGTTTCTTAAGAATAATGGATGGTAAGAATCCTCTTGATGAAACAAGTATTCACCCAGATAACTATAATGATGCCTTAAAAATCCTTGATAAATTAAATTTAAAAGTATCTAATATTGGAACTGATACCATGTTAACAAAACTTACAGAAGTAAATTTAGATGATATAAGAAATAGTTTAAATATCGATAAATATACCTTTGATGATATTATTGAATCATTTAGAAAACCACATAGAGATCCAAGAGAAGATGCACCACATCCAATACTAAAAAGTGATGTTTTAACAATTGATGATGTTAAAATAGGAATGGAATTAACAGGAACAGTTAGAAATGTTTTACCATTTGGTTTATTTATTGATGTTGGTCTTCATAATGATGGTCTTGCTCATATTTCTCATTTATCAAAAGATTATGTCAAAGATCCAAGTGACTTGTTCTCCGTTGGTGATATTGTCACATGTTATGTTATTGGAATAGATAAAAATAATGAAAAGATATCTCTAAGTTTATTAAAGGAGGATAGTGTTTAATGGAAAATATCTATATTTTTGGTCATAAAAATCCTGATACCGATTCCGTTTGTGCAGCTATTTCGCTTGCCTATTTAAAAAATAGAAAAAAGATTAATGCCACTCCTTATATCTTAGGAGAAATTAATAATGAAACAAAGTATGTTTTAAAATATTTTAATGTGCCTAAACCACATTACCTTAACGATGTTAAATTACAAGTTAATAATCTAAATTATAAAAAAGAATGTTTTCTAAATGAATATAATACTTTAAATGATTTATATAACTATATGCAAAAGCATGAAATAACCGGTGTTCCTATAGTCAAGGATAACAAATCATACATAGGTATTGTAACTATGAAGGATTTATTAAAAATTATTGTTAATCCTCATTTTGATAAACTAACGACATCATATGATAATATTATAAAAATTATTGATGGTAAAAAATTACTTAAATTTAATGATGAAATCTCTGGTAATATGATATTATCTTCCTATAAAACAACTGATTTTGAAGAAAATATTAATTTAAATAGTGATAATATCTTAATAATTGGTAATCGTTATAATATTATTAAACACGCAATTGCATCTCGTGTTAAATTAATTATTATTGTAGGTACAAATAAAATAAGTGATGAATTAATCCATCTTGCTAAAGCTAATAAAATAAACGTTATAACAAGTAATAAAGAATCTCTTTATGTATCTAAAATGTTAATATTATGTAATTATATAAAAACAATTGTTAATAAAAGTGATATTGAACCTATTGATGAAAATATGTATGTTAATGACTTTTTAACTATTGCAAATAAATATCATTTTACTAATTATCCTATTGTTAATAGAAAAAATAAGTGTCTAGGACTATTTTGTATGGAAGATGTTAATTTAACTAATAAAAAGAAAGTTATTTTAGTAGATCACAATGAATATTCTCAAAGTGTTGATGGTATTGAAGAATCTGAAATAGTGGAAATAATTGATCATCATAAAGTAGGGAATATTAATTCATCAAGTCCTATTAATATAAGAAATATGGCTGTAGGTAGTAGTAATACAATTATTTATTTAATGTATAAAGAACAAAAAGTTAAACCACCTAAAGATATAGCAGGTCTTATGTTATCTGGAATTATTTCTGATACACTACTTTTTCATTCACCAACAACAACTAGTATTGATAAAAAAGTATCCGAAGAATTATCAAATATCACTAAAATCAATATGGAAGAATTCTCTAAGAAAATGTTTACTGAAGCTGCATCTATTAAAGGTAAAACTATTGAAGAATTAATTTATAATGATTTTAAAGCCTTTAATATTAATAATCGTAAAATTGGTATTGGTCAAATGACGGTTATTGATTATCAAAAGGTATTAAAAGAAAAAAAGAAATATATAAATGTTTTAGAAAAAATATCTCAAGAACATGATTATGATATTCTAGCTTTTTGTATAACTGATGTTATTAATAGTAATACCTATATTTTATATAATGAAAAAGCATCTAAGATTTTAGAAACAGTCTTTAATATTGATGAAATTTACGAAGGTTATGAACTAAAAGGTGTTGTATCTAGAAAAAAACAAATCATTCCCCTTTTAATGGAAGAATTAAAATAATGTTCTAAAATTTCCTTTAGTTAATATATTTAATTGAAAGGAAAATTAATTATGGAAATATTAAAAGTAAGTAGTAAATCTAATCCCAATAGTGTTGCGGGAGCTTTAAGTAATGTACTTAAAAATACCAATGTAACGGAAATTCAAGCTGTAGGAGCAGGAGCTTTAAATCAAGCGATTAAAGCAATAATTATTGCCAGAGGTTATGTAGCTCCTAGTGGAAAAAACCTTGTTTGCATTCCAGCATTTTCGGATATTTCAATTGAAGGAGAAGAAAGAACTGCTATTAAATTAATTGTTGAAGCCCAATAGGACTTCTTTTTTCTTACTTTTTTTCATTCTTCGACAAAATTCGACAATTTTCGACAAAACATTATGATAATATAACAAACCCTGAGAGGGGGTGATATTATGTCAAATAAAAAAGAACACTACTTAATGAGAGATAATATAGCAAAGAAAATCTTTAAAGATGAAATATTAGGTAAAGAATTATCAGCAAGATTAATTAGTGAAGTATTACAAGTTGATTTTCATGATATATATGATAATTTAACTCCTTATTTTACTGAAATAGGAATTAATGCATTAACCATTGATACAGAAGCAGATATTGTTTATAGTACTGATGAAGATATCATTAATGTAGAAATTAATTATTCCTATGGACCATACAGAGATGCCCAGATGAATACTTATGTTAGTCAGTTGTATCTTGGTCAAATTAGGTCTAGTAAAGATTATCTAGGTAGCAAAGGTATTATTCAAATCTTGATTGAGGACTATGATTACTTTCATAAGGGTGATTATGTATATGAAGTAGTTTTAAAAGATAAAAAATATAATTTAGATGATAATGGATTTTTTAGAAGATTTCATATATCCCTTGATTATTTAAGTAAGTTGAATTATAATGAAGTCATAAAAAGTGAAAACAAACTTGTTAAACTTTTATATTTTCTAATTTGTGGTGACGAAGAAGAAAAAGATGATATTTATAAGGATGATGAATTTATGAAGAAAGTAATTAAGAATGCCGAAGAAATAGCAGGAAGAGAAAGAATGCCACTTTATTTAAGTAATGAAGAGATTACAAGACTTGATATGGAATACCATCAAAAAGTAGGTTTTGATAAAGGTTATCAAGATGGTCATCAAAAAGGTATAGAAGATGGCCTTAAAGAAGGTATCAAAGAAGGTATTGAACAAGGTATCAAAGAAGGAATTGAACAAGGAATTAAAAAAATGGTAAATAACTTTTATCAAAATGGTGCATCACTTGATTTAATTAGTAAATCTACTAATTTATCACTTGATGAAGTGGAAAAAATATTGGGGAACAAGAAGAAGGCTAAATAGTCTTCTTTTTAAATGTTTTTTTCGATATATCAAAAACTAATAATAAACAAAAAGATAAGAAAAAATAAAAACTAATTAAATAAAATAGGGAAAATATGCCTTCCATTCTTTCTATAAAATCAAGATATTTGATTCTTTTTAATATATTAATATAAGGATAATCATATAAATAAAAAAGTGTTCTTCCCAATATAACTAAAGAAAAAACTTTAATAAATATAGGATTAATTAAATTATTTAAATAATTTTTTATTTTAATTTTATAATCTGTTAAATATTTAATTCCTAAATAAAGATATGTCATCATTAATCCAATATATAAAGCATTTATATTTACTTGTAACTCATCTAATAATTTAATATTAAAATTATTAATATCAATATTAGGAATAGATAAAATAATTGAAAATATTTTTAAAAATAAATAAAGATAACCAGATAACTGTAGTGATTTAATAAAGGTATGATATCCTTTAATAGATAGATGAATACTTAAAATAACAAGAATTATAATAATAATTATTTCTGGATAAAACCTTATAATATTCTCTCTTATATAATCACTAATTAAATAAATAGAACTAAGGGATATCATAATACTGATAATTAATAAAGATATTTTCGTTATTATATTAAATTTAATATTTCTAAGTAAAAAGACTAATATTAAACCAATAATACTGCCAATAATAATATTTAAAGTACTTTCTTTAAAAAAGAATAATAAGATTAATGATTCTATTAATATAAAATTTAAAATATTTATTTCTATTTTTTTCATTTAATCTCCTTTAGTTCATTATCTTTATAATGATAATTGCCATCAAACATTATTTTATCTTGATATGTTATATTAGATAGAGTAAATTCTTTATTATCAAGATATTCTTGCATTAATTTTTCAAAAGTTTTTTTAATAACTGTTTTACTTTCTTTATTAGTTATAATTAAATTTTCAATTTCATCATATTGAGAATTATCTAAAACATTTTTCATATCACTTGATAGAATAGTTAAAAAATCATTGCGAAATTCATGATGATTTAAAAAATATTTAATTAAATTATCATAATCATTGTTATTTAAGTTAAAATCTAAAATAATTAAATCAATATGAGAAAAATATATTTCTTTATTAACCTGTAATTTTATCTTATTAAATAGGTCATTAAGGTTATTATCAGTTACTTTAATAATCTCTGTTACGGGTTCATTATCTTTAATATCAGTGATTATTAAAGCGTATAAAGTATAATCTTCTTTTTTTTCGATACCAATACTTTTGATAATCGCTAGTTCATTAAGTTCAGTATATTTATTACATCCTGTTAATAATAGTATTAATAAAATTAATAATTTTTTCATTAAGCACCTCGTATTCTATTTTTACTTAAAATAGGATTTCTGGTTAAAGGTTTCTTTTTTAATCTAATAAATCCATCTTTTTGTTCATTTAAATTAATAGGAGAGAAAGGATATAAATAATCTTTATCAAAACTTTTAGTATCGGATAAATTAATAATTATTAAAAGAAAACCCATAAATATTCCAAATAATCCAAAGATAGTCGCTAGAATAATTAATAAAAAACGATATGATCTTATGGCATTAACCACTTCAATATTTTGAAAAAGAAGGGCTGATATCGCTGATATAGCAACAACAATAATCATCATTGGAGAAAGAATTCCAGCATTAACCGCAGCTTCACCTAAGACTAAACCTCCTAAAATACTAACACTACTTCCCATATTAGAAGGTATTCTAATATCACTTTCCCTTAATATTTCAAAAGATATAATCATAATAAAAGATTCGATAAATGCCGGAAATGGTACAGTTAATCTTTGACTTATAAAATTTACTAATAAATTGATGGGAATAAAATCAACATTATACGTGGTTATAGCAATATAATATGATGGAATAAAGATTGCAATAATAAAAGAAATTAACCTAATAATTCGAATAAAAGTTATATTAATTCTTTTTTGATAGTAATCATCTACATAGTGAAAATAATCAATAAAAAAAGTAGGTAGTATTAGTATATTTGGACTATTATCAGTAACAATTATTATTTTCCCCTCTAATAATTCTTTAGATACCGAGTCCGGTCTTTCACTATCCTTAATTGTTGGAAATAAACTATTACTTTTATTTAAATATTTTTTTAAATATGATGAATCAATTATTCCATCAATGTTTATTTTATTAAGTTCTTTTATAATTTTATTTTTTAAATCTAAATTACAAATATCATCAATATACATAATACCTATTTTCGTATCAGTATATTTACCAATATTTAAGGTATCTAATTTTAAATGATTACTTTTAATTCTTTTTCTAATTAAACCAACGTTTGTGTTAAATTGTTCAATAAAACTATCCTTTGGTCCAGTAATAGTTTTTTCATAATTTGATTCTGTTATCCCTCTTGTTAATTTATTTATTGTCTCTATAGCTAAAATATCTTTATTATTTAAAATAATTATGGTAAATCCACTTAATAGTAACGTGATTACCTCATCTATTTTTACTTTCTTTATATTAATAGACGGGATATTATTTAAAAAATATTCTAAAATATTATCTTCTTTTTCCAATTCATCAATTCTTCTTAAGAGATAATTATTAATTATTTCACTATTACAAATTGTTTCTATTAAAATAATATTTATTATATTATTATTAACTTTAATTTCTTTAGTTATTAAATCACTAATATCATTAGTTTTATTTAGTATATCTTTATATATATCCATAATTCACCATTATTAATATGGTATTTTTTTTAAAATATATAACATCCAATAATTTTTAAAATTCAAATAAAAAATATTAAAAAATATGATATGATATTCTTAGTGATGGAAAATGAGTAAAGAAGTAAATAAATTAGATTATTTTGGAAGAGGAATAATTAAAGATAATAAAGTTATTTTTGTTGATAAAGCCTTACCTAAAGATATTATTGATTATGAAATAATTAAAGATAAAAAAAAATATAGTGAAGCAAAAATAAGTAAAATTATTAAAGAAAGTCCAAATAGAATAGTACCAAAATGTCCTTATTATGATAACTGTGGTGGTTGTGATTTTTGGCATGCTAACGAAGCATTAGAAAAAGAATTTAAAATTAATAAAGCCAAAGAATTATTAGGAAGATGTGATGAATATTATGATACAAATATTCTTTATCGTAATAAAGTAACACTTCATATTAAAAATAATAAAATAGGTTATTATAAAGAAAAAACAAATGATATTATAAGTATAAATTCATGTTTAATAGTAAATCCTTTAATTAATAAAATAATTGATAAATTAAATAATATTGATTTTAGTAAATATAATGTTTTTAAAGTTATAATTAAATGTAATCTTAATAAAATATTATTATATTTAGATAATGATGTTGATAATGAATTTATTGATTATTTAAGTAGTGTAGATACCATTATAGTTAAAGATAAAGTTATTAAAGGTAAGGGATATTTAGAAGAAATCATAGATAATAAAGTATTTAAAATAACGAAAGAAGCTTTTTTTCAAGTTCCAGGGGGACGGATTCAACCTGCGAAGGGCCGGGAATGCACTGGGCCTCCAGGGC
>CAMVAF010000012.1 GCA_947165365.1 uncultured Clostridia bacterium
ATGATGAACCATCTAATTGCACTGAAACACATGAATTTCCGCTTACTTTGTAACATGTTATAGATGGTTGTGGTGTTGCCCATCTTATACAATTACCATTTGTATATGTTGTAGTCCACCCACTACCCCAACAACATCGTGAAGAACCAACCATAGTACCGTTTGGTCCGCTCCGACATGCCTGTTCACTCATCGTTGCGCAAGAACTATAACAGGCTGTTGAACTTACTGACACACCAGTACATTTTCTACCACTCGCTACTCTTTCATATTCCAAACACGTATCCCCTAATGCTGGTGGATCCTCTTCTACTATCTCTGTGTTAATCTTAGGTATTGTTCTATCACTTAACATTGCATCTCTTCTATAAAATGTAAAGAATACCATAAATACTAATACAAAAATAAATACACTACTTATTATTATTAAACTTTTCTTTTCTTTTTCGTTCATATCTTACCTACCTTATAAATAAATTATACAAGATTAAATGATAAAATTCAATACTTTTTAAAAAAAAGATACCAAAGTTTTACTAAAACTTAAGTATCTTTTAAAACATATAAATTTATTAAGTTATTCAACAACAGTTATTGCTAAATTTTTAGATACACTTTTATATCTTGGATCACTAGGTGTAAATGTAACTATTGCATTTGTAGAACCACTTTTACCTTCTTTTCGATAAATAGTAATTGTTTGAGTAGAACCTGTTGCTTCAAAAGATGTACTTGTTATATCAACTAAAGAAGCATCATCAAAAGTTATTGATATAACGCCACTTATTGAAGTAGTAGTTATACTAAAGCTTTTTAAAGTATCACCATTTTCAATAACAATACTATTTGAAGATAATTGTAAATCAGGTGATACAGCATTAATAACTAAATCAAAAGTTTTGGTAACAGATTCAAAATTATCTTTATCATTTGGTTCATAACTAATTGTTAGTGTAACATTACCAGCACTTGTAGGAACACCAGTAACACTATAAGGTGTATCAGCACTTAAATCAAAGGTATCAGAATTTAAATTAACAAAATTATTATCCTTTGTTATTGTAACTTTACCTGCAACATTAGAAGTAATATCAAATGAAGTATTTGATAATGAACTTATAGTATCACTAGTTTTAGATAATGTAACAGTTGGAGTTACTTTATTTACAGTAACAGTATATGTTTTTGTAACATAATTATAAGCTGTAGTATTACTTGGTACAAATGTAACTTCGACATCAGTAGTACCAACCTTTGTACCAGTAAGTTCTATTGTTAAAGGAACATCTTTTTCAATATCACTTTCTGAAATATTACTTGATACTATGCTTTCATCTTCTATACTAACTGATATTGATCCAGCAATTGTTGAAGATAAGGCAGTTAAATTAATTTTTTGTAAAACATCAACTTCTCCTGCTTCAGATGATAATGTAAATACCGGTTCATTTTTTATTGCCGTAACTACTAATTCATTAGATGTTGCAAGATATACTTTATTACCATTATTGTTAGCATAAACTCTTGCTAATACAATTTTACCTTCACCATCATTTACATAGAAATCAATATCATTACCAACAGTAGCTGTAGCAATAACTACTCCCATTCCATCATCAGTATCTTTTTCAAATAAATCATATCCATCTATTTTATATGAGTTATTAGTAGAATCATAAACATATGAAGGACTTACATTAACTCTATATAAATATTGTCCATTTTCATGAGAAATATATTTATCTTCACTACCTTCATTTTGAACAAAAGCAATCGTTGGATTATCAATAGTCGTATCGATTAGAACATCACTTGATAACTCACTAAATACTTTTTGATCATCTTTATTTTTATAAACTTTAATAGCATATGTTTTTACTTCATTTGCGACAACCGTAAGATTATAAGCATCTAAATTTTCGATAACAGAAATTTCTCTATAACCACCATCGTCATCTTTTTCATAAATAGCATAACCATCTATCTTATAAGAAGTACATTCATCATCACTACAATAATCACTTAAATTATTTATACTAAAACTATGTTTATAAAATTCACTAGTATTTTCTACTTTTAACACTGGTTTAACAAATTCATTTTGCCATACTGCAGTTAAAGTAATAGACTCTGTAATAGGCGTATTAATATCAAATGTTTCACCATTAAGTTGCCATTCTATAAAATTATAACCCTCTTTTGAATTTACATAATAAAATTCATAATAATTATCTTTTAAAGTTTCTCCACTATTAATATATAAAGAATCAATATTATTTTCATCTATATTAAGTGTTACACGGTATGAAACACCCTTATTTTCAAATAATTTTAATACCTCTTCAACAGTAAATGAACCTTCTTTATTATATGTACCATTAAGTGTTTCATCATCAGTTGAACTAACAACAATAGAATCATCTTTAATAGTAAAATTATAAACTGCATCATTTTCTAAAATATTTCCTAAAGTAACACTAAAATTATTATTTTCTTCAAATGCATATACATTTTCATTAAATAGTACTTTATCAGTATTCTTATTCTTCATCATTATTTGAAATGTAGAATCATATAACATAACTGCATATATTTCATAATCACCTAAAGTATATTTACCATTATAAGGAGTTTTTAAATATTGACTAATACCATAATTATAGTTATAGTAATCTCCTATATTATAATTAGCAAGTTTATCTAAAGTTTTATTACCAATATGTGTATCACTTGTTTGAATGCTAATGCTTGTTTCATTACAAGTTATTGTATAAGTTGTATTATCAACATTTAAAGTTACAACACCTTTATTAACACTTCCAATACCTCTAATATCTTTAGCATATGTATTTATATAAACAACAGCATCTTTATCACTAATTTGTACTAAGGTTACAACTGCACTATAATCGTCATCAGTATATATACCAGAAATATTATAATCAGCTACCATATCAACATATGATATTTTAAAATCACTTGGTAACTCACTTATTGCCTCATCTGTTATGGCATTAATCCAATTTCCTTTTGCATTTTTATAATATATTACCATATCTTCTTTATTATCACTTGCAATAGATTTGGAAGCAAGCATAATATATTCTGTTGTTAAAACTCCTTCATATTTAGAAGTATCAACTGGATTTCTTGTGAATAAATGATCACCAATTATATAAGTGCTATTTCCTATTTCACTTGGAGTATAACCAGAAACAACCTTTTGTTTGCCAACTTGGTATTTAAGCTCAGTACCATAAGAACCCAAAGCAATCTCTTCATCGGAATTAGTTGGAATAAAGTTCATGAAACCATCTTTATAATTACTATAAATACGGTATATTCCATCACTAACATTATTCAAAACTTTAAATTTAAAATCAAAAAGGCCAAAAGTAACATCATTTTCATTATAAGTACTACCGTCGGTATACTCTATAGTAAGACTATTTTCATTTTCAAAATAGTAACTTGTTACTTGAATACCATCTTTAACTACTTGATAAAATTTTCCATCTTCATTTAGTAAATCAAATGCTTTATCATCCCAGGAAATCTTATATAATCCCCCATTAACTACACCACTATCAACATTTGCAAATACACGAACAGTTACAATATCTCCTTTTTTTACTTCAGTTGGCATATAACTATATCCATCAACTTTTTCTAAGGTATAAGGATCACCCACAGCTTTTACACCAACTACTGAAAAAACAACCATTAATATAATTATTAACATTAAATTATTTTTTCTCATTAATTTTTCACCTCTTCCTCGACAATTTTTGCCTTTTTTACACTATTATCTTTCAAAACAATTTTTAATTCTTTTTCGTTTTCAATATCACCAAAATGAACCGTTGTATTATAACCATAACATAAAAATGTTCCATCTAGGTATTCTATTTTCATTACTTCAATTTTATTATTATTTTCATATACAGTTAATATTCTATCAGGAGAATAATCATCAATCGCACTTACTTTTATTATATAATCACTTTTATTGCTTAATAATATAAAACCAACAATAATAACGATAATTATAAATAAAAGCATAAATATTATTTTTTTATTTTTCATATCATTTTACAGTAGCTCTTACCGTACTTCCATCATTTAATACCACAAGTAATGTTTTCTCACCTTCAAAGTCACTTTTTTCTACTGTCATATTAGAACCATTACATAAAAGATTTCCATCAGTATATTTAATTTCACGAACAGATATTTGACTACCATTTTTAAGTACAGTTAATTTAAAATCATTTGAAAAATTATCTACCTTTTTAGCCACTATTTCATATGTATCTTGTTTTACTTCATTTTGTGTATACACAGCAACTAAAGTAATATCTTTTGTAACCTTATTACTAAAGTTATATGCTTTTCCATCTAATTGCCATTCTTTAAATGTATATCCACTTTTTGTTGGATTACTTGGTTTACTAACAGTATTTCCTTCTTGAACAGTAACATTTCTAATAACACTACCATCATCATTTCTAAATGTAACAACAAAATTTTCTAGTTCTGTCCATACAGCCTTTAAAGTAATATCTTTTGTAACTTTAGTACTAAAGTTATATGTCTTACCATCTAATTGCCACTCTTTAAACTTAAATCCACTTTTTGTTGGATTACTTGGTTTACCAACAGTATTATTTTCAATTACTTTAGCAGCATTTACTTTACTTCCACCATCACTATCAAATGTTACAGTATATCTTGGAATACTTTCATCTTCATTCCATTTAGCTACTAATGTAATATTTTTTGTAACAGGTGTACTAAAATCATACTTTTTATTATTTAAATACCATCCATCAAAGATATAACCATATTTAGTAATTGCACTTGGTTCTTTAACTGTTTCACCACTTTTAACAGTTTGATTAGCAACCTTAGTATTACTATTAGAACTAAACTTAACTGTGTAAGAAACAACTTTTTCATATTTACCTTCAAGAGTTAAAGCATTAGTTAATGGAGTAGAAAAATCATACTTTTCACCATTTAAATACCAAACAACATCATATCCATCTTTTTTATCAAAAGATAAACTATCCAAATCAATTTCATTTAATTCACTTACTTCAAGTGTTTCTATCTTATCTCCCAATTTTAATGTAACCGCAAATTTTTCCTTTTCTTTCTCTGCCCATACTGCAGTTAAAGTCATATCACTTTTTACTGGAGCATTAAAATCATAATCATTGTTTTGATAAATCCACTTAACGAAATCAAAATTTTCCTTACTAGGATCAACTGGTTTAGAAACTTTCTCACCACTTTTTACCTCTTGGGATGCAATTATATTACCTCCTAATGTATCAAAACTAACTATATATTTTTTAGGAGACATCAATAATATAATAGCTATAATAATTAATATAACTCCTAAAGAGCACATTCCCCCTAAAATTATCTTTTTTTTACTATCCATTTTTTCATTATCCTTCCTTTCACTTTACACTACATTTGTCCTATCTCTATGCTATCTCTATTATAAGAATACCATATTCGACAATTAATGTAAATATTTTTTTTTGAAATATTTGTGAAAATTTTTTTATATTTTATGATTTCTACAAACAAAAAAATCCCCCCAGATAAGGGAGGCGCACTTAAAAAGTGAAAAAAACACAATATAAAATTGTGCATTAATTAAATGTAATCTTATTATACCACTTAATATGATATCATCAATAATTTTCATTCACTTTACTTTTTTGAAATATTTATAAAAATTCATTAAAAAAACTATGAAAAAATTTATTATTTTCTCATAGTTTAATTTTATTTATCTCTTAACTCGCATTTTAATTTACTAGTTACATCACTAATTATTTTATTAAATAAAGGCATGACAATTTCATCAGTTAATGTTTGATTTTGATCAGAAAAAACTAAATTATATGCAAGAGATTTCTTATTATTATCTAATTTATATAAATCAAATAAATCAATTTTTACAAGATGTTTTCCCCCACTTTTCTTTATCTCCTTAATTATTTCTTCATTATTAATATTATTATCAACAATAAAAGCAACATCTTTAGAAATACTTGGATATTTACTAATTTCTTTATATTCCATTTTACCAACACCTAATTTTTCAATTAAATCTAAATATAATTCCATTAAATAAATATCATTTTTTGAAACATTTGGATGAACCTTACCTATAATACCAACTTTCATACCATTTAAAATAATACTAGCTGATGCTCCAGGATGAAATTCTTGGGGTATATCTGTAACACTTAAACTATAACGATTATTAAAACCTAAATAATCTAATAATTCTTCCATTACTCCTTTTAAGTGATAGAAATCTACTTTTTCTTTATATAGACCATCTTGATAATTACCACTCATAAGTACAGCAAGAGTACTTGATTCTAAGTATTCACCATTAACTTTTTTAAAATTCTTCCCTATCTCAAAAATACTTAAATCTTTATTATTTCTTTTACTATTATAATCATATATCATCATCATACTAGGTAAAAGACTATATCTTAATGTTCTATGATCATCACTCATTGGGTCAAGTAAATTAATTTCATCAAAAGAATCATTAGTATATTGATGAGATAAATCATTTGGTATTAAAGTATAACTCATTGTTTCATTAAGCCCAAGTTCTACCATTTTCTCTCTAATACCTCTTATGAATTTATTATAACAACCTTTTTTCGTATCTAATACAGGAAGTACTCCCTCTATTTTATCAATACCATAAATTCTTGCAACTTCTTCAATTAAATCTTCTTTAATACTTATATCTATTCTTCTTGAAGGAACAGTAACTTCCAAATCATTTTTACTATCTTTAACAGTAAATCCTAATCTATTAAAAATATTTATTATTTCTTCTTTAGAAATATTTAAACCTAATAATCCATTAATTTCACAAACACTAATATTAATTATTTTATCGTCCTTATTGCTTTCATCAAAAATAGTGATTTCACTAGAAATATCCGCATTAGCATATTTATTTAATAGAAAACAAGCTCTTTCCATTGCCATATATGTTCTATTAGGATCTAATCCTTTCTCAAATCTATTAGAAGCTTCACTTCTTAATATTTTTTTAGAAGTTAGTCTTATTGACACATTATCAAAAATAGCAGATTCTATCAAAATATTTTTAGTATCCTTTTCTACTTCTGTATCAAGTCCCCCCATAACTCCAGCAAGACCAACAGCATGTTCCTTATCAGCAATCACAATATCATCATTAGATAAGTTTCTTTTAATATTATCAAGAGTTACAAGTTCTTCATTTTCTTTAGCATCTCTTACAATTATTTCATTACCAAGTCTATCTAAATCATAAAAATGAAGAGGTTGTCCTGTTTCTAACATAACATAATTAGAAATATCAACAACATTATTTATTGGTCTAATACCAGAAGACATTAATCTCTTTTGAATAAAATCAGGACTATCCATTATTTTTACATTAAATGCTTTTTTAGCAAGAAATAAATTGCATTTATTAGTTTTTACAGATACTTTAAATTTATCTGTTTCATCTTTAATTGTAGGATATTTTAATTCAATATCATTCACTTTTCTATTATATATAGCTCCTATTTCATAAGCCATACCAATAATACTTAATAAATCCCCTCTATTACTTGTAAGTTCGAAATCAATTACCTCATCATCTAAACCTAAATATTTAAGAGGATCTTCACCAACTTTAGCATCTTCTCCTAGTTCACAAATACCTTTAATATCTTCTTCTTTTAAAAACTTATGCTCAAGACCTAATTCTTCAATCGAACAAATCATACCACAAGATTCATACCCACGAATCTTTCCCTTTTTAATAGTTCCACCTGGAAGCACTGCCCCATCTTCTGCTACAATTACTTTAATTCCTTCTCTTACATTAGGAGCACCACATACAATATCCAAAGTTTCCTTACCAATATCTACTTTACATAAATGTAAATGATCTGAATCAGGATGCATAACACACGAAACTACTTTTCCAATAATTAAGCCAGTTGCTTTAATAAAACTACCACAAGAAGCATATTCATTACCAATACTCGTCATATCATCAGCAAGTTTTTTAATATCAATGTCACTAGTATCAAGATAATCATTTAAAAATTTACGACTAAGTTTCATTATTTAAGCTCCTTTCTATCAAATTGTTTTAAAAATCTAATATCATTTGTATACATTAATCTAATATCAGGAATATTATATTTCATCATAGCCAATCGATCAATTCCTGTGCCAAAAGCAAAACCAGTATATTTATCTGGATCATATCCATTGCTTCTTAAAACATTTGGATGTACCATTCCTGCTCCTAAAAGTTCTATCCATCCCGTATTTTTACATAAGGAACATCCTTTTCCACCACATCTAAAACATGAAACATCAACTTCAACAGATGGTTCCGTAAATGGAAAATAGCTAGGTCTAAATCTAACATTAGTTTTTTCTCCCAATAATGTTTTAGCCATAACTTCTAAAGTTCCTTTAAGATTAGCTAATGTTACATTCTTATCAATAACTAACCCTTCAAATTGACCAAATTGATGTGAATGAGTAGCATCATCATCTCTTCTATACGTTTTTCCAGGACAAATCATTCTAATAGGTCCCTTCTCCTTGTTACTTTCCATACATCTTGCCTGAACACTTGATGTTTGCGTACGCAAAAGATGAAGAGGATCCACATAAAAACTATCTTGAGTATCCCTAACAGGATGTCCCAAAGGTATATTTAATCTTTGAAAACAATATTCATCTGTTTCAAGTTCAGGACCAGATAATATATCATACCCCATTGATACAAATAAATCTTCTATCTCTTCAACAATTCTATTAAATGGATGCATACTACCACGCCTATTCTTTTTACCAGGAAGTGTAATATCAATTTTCTCATCATTTAATTTTTTTTCTAATAATTCCTGTTTTATCAAATTATCTTTTTCTTCTATTAATGTTGTAACATTTGTTCTAATGTCATTAATAATTTTACCAATAACACCCCTTTTTTCAGGTTCAATATCTTTCATTCCCTTAGAAAGCAATGTTACTATTCCATCTTTTCCTAAATATTTAGCTTTAACAACAACTAAATCATTACTTGTTTTAACACTATTTAAATCTTTTTTTAACTCATCAATAATTTCTATATTTCTTTTTTCATATTCCTTTTCCATGTTTTTCCTCCCTTAAGAAAACTTTCAATATAAAGACTTGTAACTTCTTTTTTATTTGATGATAATAATGTATGTCTTGCATCTTTAACATCAGTTAAATATTTTTTAGTTGCAGGAATTGTATTATAAATTAAATCAGCAGCCTCCATAGGTACTACTTCATCTTTTAAACTACGAAGTATTAAAGTCTCACATCTTACATCTTTTAAATACTTTTGACTTTCCTTTACTAATTTAGTAAATTCCATAAAAATACCTGGCGATGTTCTCATTACTTTATCAAACAATACTTTCCACTTAGAATCACTACCATCACTTTGTTTCGTATTAGCATAAAGAAAAGCAGCATTAATTAAAACAATCTTTTTTATTTCTTTATACTTGCCAGCTAGATATGTCGTAAGTATTCCTCCCATTGAATGCCCAACAACATATATTTTTTTATAACCAGCCTTAATCAATATCTGAATTTCTTCATCAACTGACTTAATAAAATCTTCCTTAGTAGCATTAGAAAACCGATCCTTATTATGTCCCGGTAAAGTTTTAGCATAAACATCATATCTAGGATTTAATTCTAAATAATTAGCTAAATACTCATTATCATACAAATTACCAGTAAACCCATGAATTATTACAATAGCCGTTCTAAATCTTTTCATACTCCTCCTAATAAAAAAATCCATTAAATTAGGGGCAAATATCTCGCTGTACCACCCTACTTTAATAGATTACCTATCCTTATTATCTTAACGCGATTAACGTTTCATTTAGAAGATTGAATATCAACGCAAAAATATTATTGATTTACACCAGCCATCAACTCTCTTAAAATTAACTTTTTGCATCTTTTAGTTCTTCATCACTAATGAATTTCATAAAATATATTAACATATTGTAAAAAAAAAGTAAATATTTTTTTGAATTTAATTGACTAAATAAAAAAATTATGCTAATATAATCATTGTTCGAGAAACGAACGGCGCAAATGCGCTCGTAGCTCAATTGGATAGAGCGTTTGGCTACGGACCAGAAGGTTGCGGGTTCAATTCCTACCGGGCGCACCATAAATCGGAATGTGGCTCAATTTGGTAGAGCATTAGGTTTGGGACCTAAGGGTTGCAGGTTCAAATCCTGTCATTCCGACCATTAGAAAGATAATGATAGTCTACATAGGCTATCTTTTTTTTATATATAACCCTTAGGTCCAAACATTCTCTAAAAAATAAACTTTCGCAACACTTCGGTCCCTATGTTCTATAACAAAAACTAAATTACTATAACTTAATTTCATCATATAATAGATTAATATTATTCACATCAATTGAAAAATATGTTCCACCATCATGAATCTCTCCCATTCTTCGACCACTCTTATAGTAACCTACATTAAATGTTACACTAATAATCCCTTGTTCAATAAGTGATATAAAAGTTTCAAACCCCTTATATTGATAAAAATTAATTTTATAATAATAGAAATAACCCTTACCATCAATAATTCTCGATGAAGCTCGAACTAAAGCTAAATAACGAAGTTTAAGATTAATTCTTTCTTCTAACCAATCAAATGACCATGAAACACCAATATCCATTATTTCTCCCAAATGATCAATAACTAATAAATCAATTTTTTCAGCTTCCCTATTAACAACCAATTTAGCCTTTCTTCCAAAAAGAATATTACTAAATTCTTTTCCATTAATACATTTATAAAATGTTTTTTTAGATTTGTCATCCTTACTTGGACAACCCAATTGTTCCAAGATTCTTTTTATCGGGAACAAATAATCTCCATCTGGTGTTAATGTAAACAAATGAAGCCCCCACTTAGTATGTGAATTCATTGTTTTAATTTCAATATCATGATAATCCGCTATTGGAAAATAATCTTCATCTTTTCCAATTAAGCTTTCAAAAGTATAACCAATTCCAGTAAAGCCTTTCCTCTTTTCTAAAACCCATCCCATTTCTTTAACTTTTTTGAACTTTTCATAAAGTTCCATAAATTCTGTTTTCACAAAACACCTCCTATATTAATATACAACTTTTATTTTCATGCTAAAAAAAAGAAAATATTCTATCTTTTATTTTAATATTTTCTTTTTCTCAAATATATCTATATACTTTTCTTCATCATCATTATTAAAATCAACATCCATTGTTCTTTCTAGTTTATAAGAAAACTTTGCCATTAAATTGTGAATATACCATTCCATCTGCATTGATTCCAAACTTCTTTTCCATAAAGATGGATTATTTTTTTCATATTCTAAAAGTATTTCTAATACTTCTTTTTGAATATCATAATCATTAATTAAATATGATGCTAATACCTTCATATCAGGATCACTATCCCCTCTTGAATCAAGAACTAATATATCATTACTAGAGATGTTTTTTAGACCATCTAAGTATTCCTCATTTCCAATATAAACTGTTCCATTTGAATATTCCTTATGATAACCTTCACTACTTAAACATTCTTTATTATTCATTAAAAACATAGCAACAGCCATAGATAATAATTTCTTCTTATTCATTACATCACCATTTATTTATCACTTTTTCAATAAAATTATTGAAATCAAGAGCACCATTACTTGCAAAAAATTTATCATAAGAATTGCAATTATTTAAAACACAAAAAACATAACTATATATATTATCTTCATTATATTTTTTAAGAATTTCAATTCCATTTTTATTTTGATATCCCGATATATAAATTAATGGTTTATTAAAATATTTTTCTCTGGTTAATATATTAATATCTTTATTAATTAATGTTCCCGCCTTTAATTCCACAACCCCCAATACCTCATCTTCTGAATATATTCCTTTATTTATATTTTTATTATTGATAATTAAAAAATCATATTCTATTGGATAATCCTTAATAAAAACATTAGATTCAGTTATATAATATTTATCTTTAAACAAATGATTTTGCAAAATCATATCTCTTACCATTTTGTAAAATTCCATAGCATAATATTTTTTATAACTTACAATAGTCCTATTATCAACACTAAGAAATATATTATTCATCTTCTTCATTAGATTATAATAATTAATAAAATCTCCAATATTGTCATTTTCGTTGTATCCAATTAACTTATAAGGATTATCAACACCATTTAACTCAATCTTTATATCAATCATTTTTTTCATATTACCATCTAATATTATTTTTCCACTTGCTAATAAAATTTTAGAAGACCAATAAATTAATCCTTTATGATTTTCTTCAGTATACCTAGTTTTATAAAGTGAGATATCTATTTTATCGTTTTTCTTAATTTCATCATAATTCATAATTTTTAAATCAATTTGTTTTTTATACTTTATTTTACCATTATCTATATAACAAAAAAAATAAAGCAAAAAATCTCTTCGATCATTATAAATCTTTCTATATTTAGCTAAAACTTCATCTAAATAATACATAAACACCACCTTTACTACAAATAATAAGTATCATCATTATTATAATCAGGGTAACCATCATTCAAAAAATATTTACTTCGATTAATTAAAACAATTGGCAAATGATATTTTAAAGATACTATTAGATCCTTATCACATATTTTATCAAAACATACTATAGCACACGGAATAATGCCATTATCACTTTTCTTTATGACAATTTCATTATAATGCTTTGTATTAGAAATTAATGATCTCGCTGAACATATTTCATTAATTTTATCCGATACAAAGATATCCTTTGAAGAAAAATAACCAGATGAACTATCACAATGATGAACATGTACAATATTATTTGGATTAATTTCATTATACATAACAGTTATGCTATTATCATTAACTCTATCTATTGTGCCAATGTTTTTATCACCAATATATGAAAAACTATAATATTTTTTATCAAGATTACAATATAACTTGTCTTTACTAAATCCATCTTTACCAGGAATAATACATCTAATAAAAGCATAAAAATTCTCTCCATCAAGATGATATACTTTAACTCCTACGACATCAGAAATCTTTTTACTATATAAACTATCATCTAATTTTAAAGAACTAGATACCAAATCGCAATATGAATGATTTTTAACAAGTCTCATATCATCATAAAACATTTCCCAAATACTTAATTTATCTTGATACTTATTAAAAAATGATATCATATCATCTCGTTTTAATTTATTAATATTAAGACACTCTTTATAAAAATCAACATGCTCTTTAGAAATTATCATTTTTTTTATATGATACATATATAATAATAACTGATTAAAATTAACTAAAAAATTATAATAACTATCCCCAATAAAATAATATATAATCCATTCGATTAATTCCTTAGTTGATACATTATGTTTATCTATACTATTAATCATATTTTTTAGATATTTTCTTCTTTTAGTTTCTATCTCAGATACATCAACATCATACTCTATCATATGAATTATTTTTAAATACATATATTGATTTTTTAGATGTACTATCTTATTAACAATATCATTATTATTTATATTTTTTTTAAAAAAAACAATAATTTTTTTTCTTTCTTCTGTCGTAAAATTATTTTTACTAAGTATATTTAAAATAGCATCATAATTTTCCATAATACCACCAACATTATTTTATCAAAAAAAAGACTATTAAACAATATAGCCTTTATTATTTTTCAATATATCCACTGATGCTTTTCGTATACATATCATCAGTAATACTTTTATAACGATTTCCCTGATAATCATCAGTAAAACCATTATAAGCTTTATAAACATCACCAGTTTCTGTATCATATACTCTTTCATATCCAAGAGTTGCATCACTTTGTTTACCACTTATAATATCATAAGAATTATTACGCTTTTGCCATGAATCCATAATCATATCAGAAATACTATCATATATCTTTTGATTAGCCTTTATCGTATTAATTAATGTTGTTTCTTGATTATTAAAACCTTTAATAAAATTATCACTAAATTCTATTGTACTAATACAATAATCCAATATTTTCTGCCAATTGTTAAAATCACTATCCGGTGTCGTCATCAAAATAATATTGTAAACATTAAGTGGTGAAACATCAACTTTTGAACTAAAAATATTTTTTATATCCGTATTGATATAATAGCTACCAACAGATTTTACAGTTGCCGTAAATAACCCCTGCATACTTTCGTTACTATCATTTTTAAAAGTAGCTCGTAAAATATCACCACCAATATTAGTTTTACCAAGATTTTCAATTACATTAAAATCACTAAAATATGGGAAATATTCCGTTTTTAACTCTGTGCTATTGCTTAATTTAGCATTTTTATTCCATACTTTATAAAAACTTTCTGTTGTTTGTGGATCTATTGCCGCAAGTTTTGAAAAAATAGCCTTAGGATAATATTTTGCATATGTACTTCTTGCTTTTTCACTTTTCAAGAATCCTTCTTGTTTTAATCCAAATAAGAACATATAATCTTTATTACTTGGATTATAAACTTTAAATGAATAATGTATATAATCAGTTGGTGCTACATCAACCTTCCACCCTTTTGGTATTTTAAGACTAACTAATCCATTGCTATAATCTTCGTAAGTAACTAAACTAGTTTCACTCTTAACAATTTTAACTTTCTTTTCACAACCAGTTACTATAAATATTATTGCAATAAATAATATTGTTAGTAATCTTCTCTTTTTCATAATCAACCTTCCTAAAATAATCAAAAAATCTACAATATAGTAGATTTATTTTTTTAATACTATTACAACGCCATAAGCAAAAAGACCTAATCCTAGTACACCAAAAACAATACTTATAATATTAGAAGTACTATCACCTTTAATGATAAATTCATCAGTCTTATTGGGATTATATAAAATATTTATTTTTTCATTAATACGATAAGCTGGCGTACTAGATCCTGTTGACATTTCTACTTCCACTTTATTTTCTCCAGCTTGATACTCAATAATAGGATAATACATATAACCACTACCATCACTATCAGCAGTAAAATCTTCACGCATATCAACAACAGTAGCAATAGCATCAACAGTACAGTTTTTTACTAAATTACTATTTTTAAAGTACATAAAAACAGCAACACCAATAAAAATAATTCCAACAATTAAACATCCAAATTTTTGCATAAACTCCTCCTTTCTATCATTAACTTACAATATAATTATAACATAATATAAATACATATAATATATTTTTTTTATGATGTCCCCTATAGGAATCAAAACTACATTTAATTCTTAGGAGATAGAAAGTACCAAATTTAAAAATCATTTTGTTTTTTAAAATACTTGGTTTTATTTATAAAAATCAGATTTTTTTTAATTGTATTTTTTAAAAACTACCCATTTTTTAATAAATTTAATCGCTTTTAGATATTTTCTCGAACTTTTCGCGAATAATTTTTCAATAATTCTATCCTAAAATCATGACACCATAATATTAACAAGCAAAAATATAATTATCAATTATTTAACTATACTGCTACAATTTCTTTTTCTAAGATATCTATTATTATCTTAATAGCACTTATTGTATCATCAAAGCTCACAATTTTTGTATATTCTAATTTATTTTGATAGTGGGTAAATACTCTTCTCAATGTATTATTTTCTTCTAATAATCCAATTACTTCCTTAAAATTGTCTATATTAAACTCAGTATTCCTCTTGTTAAAAGTATTTTCTATAGCCTTAATTAAATTTTTATTATTGATGTCATTCTTATGATTATTTATTAACATATATAAATCATAAAAATCTTTTGCTCTAGTAGTTGTAATATTTTTACTAATAATACTTTCAAATTTTTCGGCAATAATAGTTTCTATAGAATAAGCCATAATATTTATCTTTCTATTTTCAAATATAGAATTGTATTTATATTTTATTTCCCTTGGTGTAATAATATCTCCAGTAGTTATTTCAATAAAGAAATTAGTTCTAATTTTATAAAATGTACCTTTAACATTTATTCTAAATCCTCCATATTCATCTTCTAATCTAATATCTTTAATACTAACTATTTCAAATTTAACATTATCAGCTATTTGAATGGATAATATTTCTTCAAAGATATTTCTAATAGAATCAATATTTAGTGGTAAACTCTTTAAAGTAGCATCTATATCTTTAGTAGTTCTTAAATCTTCACCAATAATAGAAGATAATAAAACTCCGCCTTTTAAAATAATATTATCTCTGTATTTACTTTTTTCTAGCCTCATTAATACATGTTCAAAGAAAAACATTTGATGAAGATGATGAGCTAAATTATTGTTTCCTTTAGATTTCTTCTTAATAATATCGTTTAATTTATCCGAATTCATCTATAATAATACCTCCATTAATTCAACAACTTCATCAAGGATATCTAACTTTTTAGCATATTTAACAAGTTTTAAAATATCTTTACTTTTACTTCTTGCATATTCTTTTAATGCTTTAGAATAAATTTCCTTATCCATATGATTTTTATCTTTAATAATATCACATAATGTTCTTTCTAAGTCATAGCACTTAACAGTTAGTTCATTAATAGTTTTAATATCAATCATTCCAAGTTCAAAAATATTATCTTTAACATATCTAAGTGATACATTTTCATTATTTAATAAGTTACCACTATAATTATATGGTACAGTGATATCATAAACTAATGGAATCCTATCGGACATATTATGCAAATATAAACTAGTAGCATGAGAATAACACATATTCTTACTACTTTTAGATAAAATGTAAAAATTATCAATTGGATATTCAGGTAACTTATAAATACCAATTCCAACTCTTTCTATTTTTTTATTACTTACTAAATTACTTAAAAATGTACTATTAATTTCTAAATTTTCAACTTCTCTTGCAGTAATATATCCATTATTTTCTTTAGCATAATTTAAAATTTTATCATAATTATTCATATATATCTTATTTCCTTTTCTAAGGAAAATTATATCATTTATCCTTAAAAATGTCAATTAATCATATTGCTACTTTTTTATTATCACTTTAATATAGCATTAATAAACCATTTCATATTGTTTTGTTGCTGTACTTTAAATATACAAATTTATTAAAAAACTGATTATTTCTAACCAGTTAAAAACTCAAAACAAAATTAAATGGTGTCCCCTGTAGGAATCGAACCTACATTTAATTCTTAGGAGGAATCCGTACTATCCATTATACTAAGAGGACAAAAGTATCTTAACAAAAAGTTAAGATAAATTAATCAAAGAAATCATCAAAAAACTCATCATCATCTATTTCTAATCTTTTCTTTTCTACATTAACATTATCCTTAAAGTCATCTTTTGATATTTCTTTTTTAATATTAATATTATTTTCTGGAAGATTTGTTTCTTCGTTTATAGTATCAGCATTATTAATAATATTTTCTAAATTATCATTATTTTCTTTTCTGATATCTTTATTATTTATAATTGCATCAAGATTAATATCTTTATTTTTTTCAACAAGACTCTCTATTTTATTATTTTTTTCTTGTTCTTCTTTTTCTAGTTCAGCAATTTTTAAATCAATTTGTTTAACAACTTCATCAATA
Organism: uncultured Clostridia bacterium; assembly: GCA_947165365.1. Classification (GTDB taxonomy): domain Bacteria; phylum Bacillota_I; class Bacilli_A; order RF39; family UBA660; genus RUG12783. Next base: position 17,779 of record CAMVAF010000012.1, read on the forward strand.
TCAAATGAATCATCTTCCTTCTTTTTCTGAGGAGTTGGTCTTTCAAAAGGTAAACCACCTCCAAAAGGATTACCTCCCATAAAAGGATTAAAAGGTAAAGATCGATTATCAGAAAAATCTAATAAATTATCTTTATTTTTATTAACTTTTTCATCAACAAATTCTTTAACATTAAAAGTTTTTATTTCATGAAGTTCACGAGAAGGAACATCATTAATATTAACAGAAGGATAACTTTTACCCCAATCTATTTTATAATTTGGTGTTAATTTTGTTTTAAATGGTGCCAATCTTATTCTTCTTATAATTACCTCAAACTTCTTTAATTTTTGTAAATCACTTATTGTAATTAATGGAGTTGACACAGTTTTATCATCTTTTTTGGATTTTTTCTCACCACACATTTTACTTATTTCTTCTAATGCCTTATATTCCGTACTAATTAAGTATACCATATTTCCACAATTACCTTTAATTGTTTCAGCATTTTGTTCACCATATACTTCATTTAACTGAGCAAAGTTTTGAATAATTAAAGTAAATCTCATTGCTCTACTTCTTGCTGCAGTAATCATCGTAGTTACATCCTTAAGTGGTGGCATATTTGCAAATTCATCCAAAAGAAAATTTGTTCTAACTGGAAGTCTACCATTATTTTGATGAGCAACATCAATTAAAGTTTCATATATTTGTTTAACTAAAATTGTAGCCAAAGAATGATAAGTTTTCTTTTCATCTTGAATAACAATAAAAACTGCTGTTTTACGAAGTCCAATATCTTTAATATCAAAATCACTATGCGATAACATTTCCGATAAATTTACTCTTGTAGCAAATAATTTTATTTTCTCTTTAAATACAGCTAAAATACTACCTTTAGTCTCATTTGGTGAAAGAATTGTACTAGAGGCATTGATATAAGCAGCACCAGCAGGATCTTTGGAATTAAAATATTCCTTAATATAGGTACTACTTCCACGAAATCTCTCCTCACCAACTGTTGTCATTAAACTAATACTATTAATATTTATTTCTTCTTCTTTAGCATCTTCAAATAAACCTAAAGCTAAACCTGAAAAATATCCAGCAGAAGTTTTCTCCCAAAAAGGATCAGCATTTTTATTACTTTCATCATACAAAATATTTAAAGCTAAATCATCTAATAACTCAATCGCTTTATCTTGATTACCACTCGTCCATAATCTATAAGGAAGTGTTAAAGGATTCCATGCATTTCCCTTACTTGGATCACGAAAGTTTAACAAAACAATATTATATCCCCTTCTTTTTAACATTTCACTTGTTTGTTCATAAATTTCCCCTTTAGGATCGGTGATAACCATTGATTCATCATGTTTTGAAAGGGACTGTACCATTGGAAAAATAACACATTGTGTTTTACCACTACCTGTTGAACCAATAATTAAATTATGATACTCTCCATCATCAACCCACATTGTTTTACCATCATTAATTAAAGGAATTCCTCCAGCAGCAGCCTTAAATTCAGATGTATTAATCGGTTTAAGTTCTTTTTTCATTGTCTTAACATCACACCAATTACTATAACCATCAAGTTTTTTTTCAGTAGTAAAACCAAACCCTTTTTCCATTTCAAAAAAATAACTTTTAGTAGTGGCAAATAAACCAAATAATGCCATTAAATAAATAACAATAGTTGTAGGAAGATTCTCTAACTTTAAAGCAATAAAGAAATTAATTCCTGCAAATTCTCCCTCATTCGCAAATAAAATCAAATTAGAAACTAATACACAAATTAATACAAATAAAATAAAAGCATAAATACCAAATCTTACCATATCATCTTTTTGAAAACGCATCTTTAGTTTCATAAAGCCTCCTATATTTTCTTTTTTCTATTTACAAAAAACAAAGTTACCCAAGTTACAATTATTACCAAAACAGCGATTATAATATAAAGCATATTCTTTTTATGTGGATTAAATTTTTTCGATAAATCATAATTAATTAGTATCTTGAAATCCTCATCATTCTCCTGAAAATGATAACTATAAATATTTTTTTGTTCATCTATTAATTCCATATTGGTATCAACAACTTCATAACCTAATTTAACATTTATTAAAGCATTCTCAACATAAAACCTATCAGGATTATCTTCTTCATTAGGATTAAACCCCACTGTCTCTAATTTTACAATATTACCATCTTTATTATAACTTATTTCATCAAAATAATCATTAAAAAACTTTGAATTATTTAAATATTCTTCCATATTTTGATATTTCTTCTTTATTACAATATAAGGATTATCTTCTTCATATAAAGAATATTCATAATTATTTTCTTTTAATTCTTCTACATAATGATCAAGATTTTCTTTTAATACATCAACTTTATTAGTTTTATAATAGGCACTATATAATTTACTAGTACCATAAATAGTAATCTCTTCATCAATAGTTAAATCTTTATTAACTGAAACATTATAATTACAAGTACAACCTGTTAGTAAAAAAAGTATTAATAAAAGGAAAATATTTTTTTTCATAATTAACCTTTCCAAATAATATAGAAAGCAAAAGCTTCTTTCGCAATCATATCATTTAAACTATACCAACCATTACCCGTCTTTCTTTTTTTATTAGCTTTATTTGATTTATTATAAGGATCATATACATAAACCTTTTTATCACTTGGATCTACTCCCCCTAAAACCATATAGTGTCCACCACTTGTAAAATGTCCTGGTCCCATATGAGCAATAATAAGGTCACCTTTTGCTAAATGAGATAATACAAGATTCAAGTCACTTGCTTTACTTTTACCAACTTTTAAGTATTTATATCCCATTGATTTAGCTTCTTTTTTAAAGAATCCCACACTAGTTCCTGAAATACCTTTTCCACAGTACCCCCAGTTATAAGCCCTATTCATTTCATATACTGGATCATATTTATTACTATTTTGATAAGTAGATACAATGATTGCCATAGCAGTAGTACCACATCCACTTGATTTGATTGTAGCATTACTTCTTCCACAAAATTTAACATTACCATAATCATTTTGATCATAGAAAATAGCTTTGGTTAATACTTTATTATTTCCATAACTTGCTCCATCATCATAAGTATTTTCTAATAAATTCTTCACTTGATAATTAGGATATGCTGTAGTTAATATAGTTTTATAATCACCATTTGTTGATAAATTATTATTTAAATATGCAATATTTCCACTTTCATTTAATAATACATTTCCATAAACTTCATTAATACTATTTTTGATAGTACTTTTTTCCGATTCCGTAATCTTACCTTTACCATTACAATTAGAATTAATATCACAATAATCATTACCATTAATAGATAATTTCAAATTATTTTTAGATAAATCACCATTATAAATAGTATTATTTGTATAAACAACAGTATATGCTTTTACAACTTCTGCATTATTTAATTCTTTTTTATCTAATTTATTATATATAACTCCAGTTAAATAATCTTTGGCATTAATATCTAATCCATTATAATTAACTTTTAATTTAGAAGAAATTACTATATCTGGTGAATAGTCATTTTCAATATTAATGTTTTCTGCAAGCTCAAAAATAACATTTAATATATTTTCCATACTATCTTCTTTTAATAATTCACTATAATAATTTTTAAAATCTTCACTATTTAACAAATTGTTATAAAAATCTCCTCCTACAGAATAATCAACATCACATGATTCTCCAGCCATTAATTCATAAACAGGATCCATCATCTGAGACATTTTAGCATAATTAACATGAACTTCCTCTGGAGAAAAATCTTTAGTAAAATCTACCTGATAATATAAATATATTAAAGCAGCATGAACATAATTATTATTTAAATTAATAATACAATTGCTAATTTTCTTTTTTTTGCATTCTTCTTCACATTTTTTGATATAGGAACCTTTAACTGATTCCAATTTACTATAATATGCCAATTCATTAGTTTTATTGGATGAATCATCTACATTAACTAAATAATAATCTTTATTACCAGTATTTTCATATTCAAAAACAGAAAGTAGTGGTTTAAAAAAATTACTTGGAATAATAATAACAACAATTAGTATTAAAATTATAGGAATAAATAATAATAAAGGAATAAACATTGATGAAATTGATACTAATAATCTTATAAGTCTTTTTCTTGCAATTACTTCATCAGCAGTAGTATCTTCATCATCAATATTTTCTTCATCAACTGTATCAGATGATGTTTCATTACTACTACCTCCTCTTCTAAGAAGTCTATTAAGTCTTCCACTTTTACTATTCTTTACATTAAGAAGTTTTTGTTTTGCAATATCAGGATTTTTGGAAATCTTACTCCCCAATGTACTTCCATTAACAGCATTTTTAGTTACCCCACCAGTTGGTTTATTTAAAGGTGTTTTTGATGTGATATTATTAAGTTTATTACTAGCGACATCGTCTATTCTTTTAGTAGTATTACTGCCAGTAGAAGCATTTCTAATCTTTTCATAATTTCCACCAGTTGCTAAATTATGACCACCTCTTACCGCAGTCTCTTGAAGTTTTTTGGCTGCTATATCTTGTTGCCCTTTCCTATCATCCATCAAATTCACCTCCATTCTAAAGAAAGACCTTATAAAGGTCTTTTATTTTTTATAATCCTCCAGCAGAACCAAAACTATCTAATTCATCTTGGGTTACTATAACATCAATTTGCATTCTTTTATTTCCACAAACAAATAATGCTTGACCTTGTGTATATCTTTTTATACTATCAATTTCATTATCATTTAAATCAACTAACTTAGCTAAATCCTCAACAGATTGTTTATTAAGTTGCATAATCAAATAATAAGCAGCATTTCCAAATATTGCTTTTCCTTGTGTTATTACCGAAGGATTAGAAAAGTCACTAGGTTGTTGTGTAATGATAATAGTACCCGTATTATATTTTCTAGCACGTCTTTGTACTTGAGCTAAGAAATCAGCTCCTAAAACATTATTACCAGATAAAAGTACATGAGCTTCATCTACCATTAAAATAGTATCACGTCTTCTATCTAAACATAATCCCCATGCATATTTTAAAACATTAAAGAATAAAGCATTCTTAATATTTTCATCAGAATTCATCAATTCCTTAATATTAAATACTATAAAATCACTGGTACTTGGAATTGAAGTATGTCCATCAAAATAATATTTAAGTTCACGAACAAATGGTCTAACCTTAAGTTCAAGACGTTCTAATACATCACGTTCATGTGTTTTTTCTGTAGTTGCGGTAAGTCTTCCCCTAACAGTTGCATAAACATCACTAAATGTTGGAAAATCAGCACTTGTTTTACTACTAAAATCACTTTCAAAATTAATTCCAAATCGATGATAAGTATCTTGAACTATCTCACTAAATAATGTTAAAACATCTTCTTCAATATCAGGATAATAATATCTCATAAAAGCTTTTAAAAATTGTAGTGTCCTTGTAAGAACTGTATATCCGATACCATTTTTAATATCTTCTTCATCAGCGTCCATAACAATTTCTAGTGGGTTAATAAGTCCATAACTACCACCTTTACCAAGGTCAATAGAATCTCCACCATATAACTCACACATATTTAAAAGTTCATTTTCAGGGTCTATCGCCACAATTTGACAATTATTTCTAATATGACCACGTAGCATTAATTTAGCAGCCGTACTTTTACCACTACCAGTACTACCAAGAATAACAAGATTAGCATTGTTACGATTATTTTCTTTTCTTATTTTATATAAAAATTGATTAAACAATACAACTCCACCAGAAAAATCAACACCAATTAAATTAGCCATTCCCGGATCTTTAACTGAATCAAAGACAAATGGATACATTCCAGCAATAGTTGGACTAGGTATTGGTGTACCAATTCTATCTTCTAGTTTTGGTTTAGGAAATATCGGAAGCATTGATTTTAAAAGATTTTCCTGTTCAAACCTAAGTGAAACGGCTCTTAAATCCATTGAATCCAGATAATTTTTAACATTAGCTTTTCTATTTTCCAATTCTTCCTTCGTATTACCAGTAACCATAACATGTAACTGAAAATCAAAAATCAAATCTTGATTAGCAGCAATTGATTGAATAAATCCTTCAAGTGATTCATAATCTTGTCTAAATCTTTCTTGCATCGTTTTATCTTTTTCTTTTTCATAACGATTACGATAATCTGATAATTGTTTATTAATCATTTTTTGAAGAACAGAAAAAGGTACTGGAATATGTTTAATGACAACCTTTATTCCAGACATATTAGTAAGTCCAGAAAGATAACCAGGTGTTATAAATTTTGGATAAGAAACAACTGTTAAAATGGTAGCATATTTATCACTAATAACAAAATCACTAGGATTAAATTGTAGCCCTTTAGGAGCTATCTCTGATGCAAATAAACTCATCTCATCACCACCGTTCCAAAGTTTGTTCTAACTCCACCATTTAAGAAATTATCTAGAATTATTCGAAGTTCATCATCGGTTGTTTGACTAGCAAGCAAAGAACAAGATGCAAAACCATTAATCATTAATCTTAATTTATCATCAAGTCGCTCACGATTACTTTCTTTAAACAATACATAATATTCGGTATCAACAACTTGATTATTAATAAACATATTAGCTTTATCAATATCCTGTAATACCATCTTTCTTCTTGCAGGAGTAAGATTAGAATTAAGCATTAATTGTAATCCTGAAAGATACACCGAAATATCAACTGGTCGATCAGCAGCAATTAACCAAAATTCAAAATTAAAAGTATTATAACAATTTCTAAGAGCATTTAAAATATTATCTTGTTGTATATCTTCCATTATAAAGATATTTCTAGGTTGTACTTTAACACCTGTTACCATTTCTCTATTTGGTAAAGTAATAATTCCATCTCTAATTGATCTAATTCTAACCCAATTTTCCGTATAGTTACCCTTTCTAGGTTGTTGCTTTACCTGAGCAACAGGTTTGGTATTAGGTCTTACATTACCATTAATAGGTCTATTATTGTTCACGGGTTGATTCATATACAGCACACCATCCTCTCCATCTATAATTCTTATTATTACTGTAAAAATGTATCATCTCTTGTATTGCAACCAAAACATTATGATAATTGGGAACTGGATAAACAAGAGCGAAACACAAAAGTCCAGGAACCACCGCCAATAAGTTTACCCAATTCGGTAAATCCATATTACTAAAAACTATCAATAAGATAAATGTTATACTTGCCCCTGTTATTGCGATACCCAAATCCACTGGACGAAAGATACTAAGTATCAATTGTCCTTTCTTGGTATTCGCTGGTATCATAAATCGATTATCCACACTATCACACTCCTATTATTTTATTTCTTATCATTATTACTAATCGCACCCTGAGCCTTTTTCGCACGAGAATCAGCAATTTGTGCACCCTTGTATTGTTGTTTAGCAATTTCTTCAAAACTATCTTTAACAAAATTAAGAACATCAGCTCTTTTACTAACTTCTCTGAAGTAATCATCATCACTTGCAAAATCAGTACGATTAAGTGGTTTTTGAAGTCCCGAAACAACATCTAGCAATTTACTAACATCAGTAACAGGATCCCCCGTTGAAGTTTTAACACCATATTTTCTCATTTTTTCAATAATAGGTGCCATTATCTCCGGAGCATTAAACATTGAACCATTACTCTTTATAGCCATAACAAGTTTATCAACGTTAGGTGATGCAGCAGGATCGCCTGTACCCATAAGTTCTGCCTCTTTTAAGTAAGAAGTTCTCTTTTCGATAGTTTGAACTAAAGAACCCAATGCAGAAATTTGTGTATCAGACAATTGAACCTTCGTTACACCATCAGCATGAGTAATTTGTTGTCCATTTCGAGCCATAGTATACATATTTCGAACTTGCTCCATAGAAAGGGAATCAAATCCAAGAGCACTTCTAATCATTTCTGAAGCAGTATCTTTACCTCTTCCTGAAGAATCAACAATAGAAATTTTATATCTATCTGGTGTTTCATTCATCTTACCAACACCATGACTTTTAGAATCAGCAGCAAGCTTAGCTATATTTTGCATTGCATCATATCTTGTCTTAATAAATCCCTCGCTTGATGGTATTCCAAGTCTTTCTCTTCTAACATCTCTTCGATAATCACTATATCCATATTCATCATCATATAAATTATCTACTCTATCATTTCTTCTATTACGAGCTTCAATTGCTTTTTTAAATGCAGTATCACGCACATCCTTAAAGCCTTTACCCTGTGCTGTCATTAACATACCACGTCCTGTTTCACTTGCAAGCCCTGCAGCAGCGCTACGAAGTCCTTCAGCTATTTGTCTTCCACGCCCATAACCTTTTCCTGCAAAACGCTCTTTTTGAGTTGTAAAATTACTTCTTGCAGTTCTAAAGCCACCAACAGTTGCTCCAAATAATCCCCCTGCACGTTTAAACATATCATTAAAGCCTTCTCCAGCCCCTTTAAGACCTAATAATTCTGTAATAAATTTAGGGGCATTCTTAGCAAATAATAAAAGTGCACCAATAATAACTATTTTAATAAGTCCAAGTTCTAAAGCATCAGGATTTCTACCTGTTGCACCTGATACACCTTGTCTTAATGCTTCATAACCACTTGATCCAAACGAATCCTTCATTACAACTTGAATAATATATATAATTAAATAAATAACAGCTAGTCTAATAAATAAATCGACATATATTTGAACACTTGTTTTTGCCCAATTAGTCATTTTCTTCTCATCAGTAATATATTCTGTTATCGGAATAGGCGCAAGTATCTGAACAATACCAAGTTTTATAGTTCGTGTTGCAACATCTATGGTAAGACTTATTAAAATATAAGCGAAGAAAACAGCCGCAATAGGTGATAATAATACCATCAAATCATAATTACACCATTCACCAGTAATTGCATTTACCCAAGATGAAGGAAGTAAGGAAATACTGCCACAGCCATCAGTAGCTACAGCACTAAAATCAGCAACACTATCTAACACTTTAGACGTCGTACGACCTTCTTTGGCATTTAAAAAACTACTCATTATTGTCATTGAAATATTTTCACTAGCTTCCGAAACACTATAATTACGATTACCAAATATAACCTTTGGTATTTGTTCAACAACATCTCCCTGTATTTCCATAGCAAAAGTAAATATTGAAGGAACAATTGCAAGTAAAATAACGACAATTATCGATTTTTTTAAAACCGCCCCTAATCCTTTACTTTTATCATCAAACATATCTGGATTAACTATATATTGAACAGCAGATATAACTAGTTTAAATAACATCAAAACACCAATTATAACATACACTTTACTTGTAAAATCATTAATAGTACCTTGACTAAAAAAGTTATACTTTGATAAATCATCTATTAAAACTAATATTTTACTTGAAATAGTAAAAACAACTTGTGCAATCATTGAAAACAGCCAGTAAAATATCATTTATATCACCTCACAACCAAAAGTATTTGTAGATACTCTATACTAACATTATAACATATTATAGAATAATTTCATCTCATTAATTTAAAAAACTTTATTATTTTAATACAAAAAATAAAAAAAAGCAAATTATTTTGCTTTTTTTCCTTCATATTTTGCCGTATCACTTTGATATTTGTCATATTCATCCATTAAATAATCTTCATAATCTTCTACAAATGATTTTTGATCTACTAATTCGTAAATTAACATAATATACTTATCCATATCATGTGAAGATGCATTACCATTTCTGATTTTTCTTGCAAGTTCAACCAAATTCTTTTCCGTTGATGACATATCTTTTGTAATTTTAGGTGGATGTTTAATAAACTCTTCCGCAATAAATTTAATATTTCCAGATATACCTATTTTTTTATTACCATAATCTTCCATTTTAGGTTTATTTTTAATTTTAACATTATATACTTTATTTAATTTATCTAAAATATCAGGTAAATCTTTTTCTAATTTATTATCTTCCACATATTTAATCAATGAAGATAATTCATTTAAATCTAACTTAGATAAATCAATCATCTTTAACATATTACTAAAGGCTATTAATTTTTCTTTATAATTGTTGTCTTCTTTCTTATTAGTATTATCTTTATCACCAGTTAAAGCATTTATATTACTTACAATCTTTTGAAATTTATTATAAGATTCTCTATTTAATTTCTTAGTTATTTTATTATCTTTAACATTTTTAACTATTTCTTTAGCACTATTAATATCAAAATTATTTAAATCAAAATTTCTAATATCAATAATTACCTTATAAATTACCTTTAATTGTTGATATTTCTTTTTATTATTATCTGTTAATCCTTTTTCTAAATCATTATCAGAAATATACTTAAACATATCTTCATAATCTTTAATTGTAAATTCATTATATTTAAAATTATTAATATAATCATTAATATATTCAACTTTTTTATCAAAATCATTTACCTTCTCTTCATTGGTATCTTTTTTATTATTTGATAATAACTGAAGATATATATCATGTGCTTTATCACTTAACTTATTTTCTAAATTATTATCATTTACTAACTTAATAACTTTTTCTTTTTCTTCTTGAGAAAGACTTGAAATATCAATACTTTCTAATTTATTATTAATTGTATTTAGTAAAACATTTTCATCATCATGTTTATTTAATTTAGACTTAATTAATAAATATTTTCTTTTAATATCATCATTTAATTTATCAAAATAATTATTTTTTTCCACTAAATCTACAATTAAATTTATATCATGTTCCGTTATTTTATTAATATCAACAGAATTAATTATTGACGCAGCCAAAGATAAAGTATCACTTTCATCTTTTTTAGGTTTTAAATCATTTTCAGTAGGCATTCTAAGATTTTCTACTTTAGAAGATTCAGCTATTTTTTTAATTGATCTTACTTCTGCCATAGATAAAGTATTACCAAGCACTTTATTCCAACTATTTTCAATATTAGCGTAGTATCCATTAACTATTGGATATTCTCTCATAAGTCTAGGACCACCATAACGTGCTTTATTATAAATAGCCGCTATTGTTTTGATAACACTTTGTCCAAAATATAATGATGCAGCTCCTATAACATATGGTGCAATAGCAGGAACAAAAATTGAGATTACACCAGGAACTAAAACTATCCCCGAAGTAATTAAACAATTCCTAAAGAAATATTTTCCGATATTATCGTATCTATCAATTACTCTTTTTCTTTTATTTCTCCATAAACTATTATTTTTGTATATTTTATTATGAATTCTTTTGTCAATTTGTCCAAAAAAAGAACTTATTAAATCACGATAACCACCTTGATATTCTTTATTAAACTCTTTTCTTCGCGTATTAAGATTTTCCTTCAATGAGTTTAATTCTTGGTGCTCTTCTTTAGACAACATACCTTTACTTTTTAAATTATTTATTTTCACATTAATATCACTAAAATAATTAATCAAATCAATTATTTTATTTTTTTCTTGATTTAAATTGTTTATTTTTTCTTCTTTTTCTTCACTAGATAATGGTGAATCATTTCTTAAATAATTTAGTTCATTTTCAATTTGTCTTAGTTTTCTTTCTAATTCATTCATAATATATATCTCCTATAATAATTTTAACATTAAAATAACATTAAAGCAAATACTTTATCTTGATTTTTTCACATTTTCATGAAACATCTCTAAATCATCACCAAATATTCCATAAAATCCTGATAATGAAACAACTTTACTATTTAAAGAATCAAAAAAGTATTTAGTCATTTCCATTTCATTATTAGAATAATTTAAAATCATTGGTTTAATATAACATGAATATAGATTATTAATTAAATTTCTTTTCTGTTCATTATTAAAAGAATTAAGTTTTTTTTCAAATAATGATGAGACTATCAACATTTCATATATTTTGTTACTATCCATATCATTTACAATCTCATTAAATATTTCCCTCATTACATATGATTCTAAATTATTATCTAGATTTTTCATAATTACTTTTACATAAGAAAAAATATTATTATAATAATCAAATAATTCATTATTATTCATCTAAAATCCCCCCTTGAACATTCACATTATATCACTTTTTCTAAAAAATGTCAAATTTTGTAAAGAAAAGATGCAAAGTTTTTTATTTTGTAACATTAACATAAAAAACATCTGCATCTCTTAATGACTTATCATTATTATCCAATTCTATAACCTTAACTTTCCATAAATTAGGATTATTAAGATACAATTTATTATTAATTTTAGTTATTGGTTTAACAGTATTGATTTCAGTTAAAGGATTGCAATCTTTTGTAGCATCCGTCCAGCATACTTTTAACTTGCTTACCTTATCATTTGTAATATTAAATGATATAACAGCTTGATTCTTAACTGAATTTTTATTAGCTTCATCTTTGGTTAAATAAAGATTATTTACGGTATATCCCGACTCTTGTAAATAAATATAATAAGGTATTAATACTTTCCCCTCTTCATAAACAGCAATAACATGCATTCCGTAACCATTTATCTCATAAGTATTAACTTTATCCTTTAAATTTACTCCTTTACTTACATCACATTTATCCTCATTAAATAAATAATCACAAACCCAAATATTTAGATTATCTTCTTTTGAAGTAAAAGTAATAACTGATGAGTTATAAAAAACACCATCCTGTATCGAAACATCATATGTTCTATTTAAATTACCAGTGGTTGTTGAAATACTGTAACCTCTATTTTCGTAATCCTTATTCGTAATTTCTCTCTCTTCAATATAAGGTGTAGTAGTTGCTGTCGGTGTTACTGTTGGTTTTGGCGTTTCTTCTTTTTTGTTATTAACACTTACTTTGATAGTCTTCTTTATTCCATTAGAACTTTCTAAAATAATAGTTGTACTACCAACATTTATCGATTTAATAATTAAAGAATTATTATTAATATCAGCCGAAACTATTTTGGTATCACTCACTATAATATGTAAATCTTTGTTTTTAGCAGTACTAGGAATTACACTAACAGGAACTTCTTTTGTTGTATTTAAATTCATACTAATATCATCTTGAGATACTTTAATTTCTTCAACATCAATAATATTATCAACAACTTCTACACTTAACTTATATTCTTTATTATCAATGGTTTTATAAACAATATTTGCTTTTCCCGTTTTTAATCCACGAACATTTCCATCTTCTTCTAAAGAAACAGTTTTAGGATCACTACAAGATATCGTGACATATTCCATACTAGAATCAGCTGGATAAACATCATATTCAATTGTTTTAACATCATCAACATTTATCTTTATAGTATCTTCTTTAAAAATTATTTTATCAGCATTTGTAATAATTTCCCCAGGTACATCTTTATCCACAACAAAAACTGTTATTGTACTAGTAAAACGATTATTAACTCTCGTTGTTATATTAGTCATTCCAGTTCGATTGGTTTTTAATATTCCTAATTCATTAATACTCGCAATACCAGTATTAGAACTCACAAAAGTTATACTATTAATTTTACCATTTGATGGATTGATTATTAAATCATCCTTTAAATTATACTCTTTATTAACACCAATAACCAATTCTCCTTTAGGAAAATTAGATTCATTAATTATTCCCCCACCATCAACAACATTTACATCAAAAATTAACGGTTCAATACCTTCGATATTACATGAGATAGTTATTTTACTTTTTCCAACACTTAATCCTTCCATAATATTATTATCAAATTTTATGACATTTTCATCGCTACTTTTATAATTTAAGATAGCATCATTATAATTTCTAACTACAGCATCAATTTCTCTTTTTTCAGAAATATAAATTGAATTAATATTTTCTGATAATATTATTTCCCCAACTTGACTTTTTTTAGGTAACATAATAATTACAACTATTGCTATTAGTAAAACAACTGCTATAATAATACCAATTAATATTTTTTTATCCATTTTCTTTTCATTACTTTTTTGTAAATCATTTTCACCTATCATAACTATACCTCATAATAATGATATTATTATTTTTCATTAATTGCAATATTAAATAATTAATACATGACAGTTTTTTACATAAAATTAATCTCTTTCATTATCTCCTAACATTAATCTTACAGTACTTCCCATTTCTATCCTTGTACCTGAAAGAGGAGATTGACTAACAACATAATCACCAATTCCTGAATACTCAACATTAAAATAAAATAATTTCTTTTCGGCTTCCTTTTTACTTAAACCAACAACATCACTAACCTCATAATACACTGGATCATTCCATAAATGAACAGGTTCTATACCACCTTCTTGTCTTTCTATCTTTAATGCATCTATAATATCTAACAATATTCTTCTGGCAATTGGGGCTGTTGTATAACTTGATAACAATGCTGTATGTTTTGGATTATCAATAGCAAGATAAAAAACTGCTTGAGGATTATTCGCTGGAACAATTGACATAAAACTCATAATATAATTATTAACTAAATATCTTCCATTCTCTACCTTTTGAGCAGTTCCTGTTTTTCCACCAATACGATATCCGTCAATATAAGCATAATGTCCACCTCCACGTGCCACTACACTTTCCAAGGAATACTTCATAATATCACTTGTTTCTTTACTTATTGTTTTTCTTTTTAAAGAAGGATTATTTTTTACAATTATACTATTAGTAGAAGATTCATTAACACTACGAACAATAAATGGTTTATATAAATTTCCCCCATTAACAACACTGCTTACGGCAACTACTTGTTGAATAGGAGTAACACTTATTCCTTGACCGAATGCACTTGTTGCAAGTTCCAAATCCCCTACTTTATTTAAAGGAAAGATAATTCCCTTACTTTCGCCATTCATATCAATACCGGTTTTTTCACCAAACCCAAATAAATCAAAGTAAGAAAATAACTTTTCTTTACCCAAAAGTTCTCCCAATTTTACGAATCCTGGATTACAAGAATTTTCTAATACTTGTAAAAAAGTTTGATGTCCATGACCTCCACTTTTCCAGCAACCAATTCTTGTACCATTAACATGAACACTTCCTGAATCAAAAAAAGTATCATTAAAAATGTCAATAACTTTTTCTTCAACAGCACTACTCATTGTAATAATTTTAAAAGTACTACCAGGTTCATATGTCATCCACACAGGAAGATTTCTGTTTAATGTTGTCACTCCATATTTTTGATATTGATTTGGATCAAATGATGGACGTGATGCCATAGCAAGAATTTCTCCAGTATTAGGATCAATCACAATTCCTAAACTATTATCTGGTTCCAAAGTACTTTGGGCATTACTAAGTTCCCGCTCTAGTGCTAATTGAATATTTATATCTATCGTCAAATAAACATCCATTCCTGGAGAACTATCTAAATAAATATCAGATAATTCTAATCTTTTACCTTTAGCATCCGAAAAATATTTTATTGCCCCACTTTCCCCTTTTAAATATTTATCATACATAAGTTCTATTCCAGATAACCCCTGATTATCTATTCCAACATAACCTAAAACATGGGAAAGCAAATCACCATAAGGATAATATCTTTTAGATTCCCTTACTAAATAAACTCCATCATAATGCAATGATTCTATTTTATCTGCGATATCATAACTTAATCTTCTTCCTTCAGGATGAACTCTTTCAATTGAGGTATTCTTTTTGACATGCTTTTCCATCTCCTCATAACTTACGCCTAATATTTTTGCTAAATCATTACTTACTTTATCTGCATTTTTTATTTGATTAGGAATTAAAACTAAACTAACTGTAGTAATATTATCAGCTAATACCACACCATTTCGATCTAATATTAACCCTCTATCACCTTCAATAGGTAAATCTCTACTCCATAAATCATTAGCTAAACTAGAAAGTTTCTTATATTCAAATAATTCAATATACATAACTCTAGCCATTATAACAATAAATATAAACAAAAAAATTACTAAAACAATTTTAATTTTCATATTAACTTTACCTTGAAACATATCATCACCGATAAATTATATGAAAAACAAATTATTTTAGTAATAATAATTATCTTCTTTATTCTTATCTAATTTTATATGGATTGCTTCCAGTTCCATCACCAGATGAAATAAACAAACCAGGTTTAATAGATATTGCTGGTCGTAAGCCATAGGTATTCATTGAATAATCATGGCCTAAACTTCCACTAATATTCGTACTAAATTCGTAAGATATACCATAATCAAAACGATTAGGTGAAAAAGTCCAGTAATTAGAACCACTATTTAAATAAAACGATGAAAAACTACCTTCGCCACCACCTGCTAAAACAATTTCATCACTTGTTAACAAAGCAACAGGATAAATTAATTTCTTATTTCCGGCATCACTATTAACTGTAAATGAATCATTTTTATTTGAACAAGTTAAACTAGGTATATGTGTATTATGTATTCTATCATATGTTGAATGATACAAAATATCCTCACTAACATTTCCATTAGGATCCCATCCAGCTTTCGAAGATATACTTCTATCATTACACCACACTGTATCCTCTAATTTATTTGTAACAGAATTCATATTTGAAGCATACCAATTATCTATTTGTGTTTTAGCATTTGAATTATTTATATTCTCTTGCATTTTTAAAATAGCATCTTCTATTTTGTTTCCATTTGTTAATGTTATATAATAATCTGTATAATAGTAATATCTTATACTAGAACATGTTCCAGAACCACTTGTTAAATCACATGAATAATGATGTGTTCCATCATATCCAACTTTCGCATCAACAAGATGATATACACCATTACTATATTCCACATCATTTCCAAAATATGAACCACTAGAAGGAGCCGCATTAGTCCATTCATACACATCTCCCCACATATAACCATTATAAGCAAGAGATCTATATAAACCTCCACCAGAATATGCAAAAGTATTAGTATCAGATACAGTAATTTGCGTATCAACTCCACTATTATTACATTCGCTATTTATATTTGGAATTCCATTATAAACTAGTTTTATACCTCCCGTAGCAGTTGTTCTAACAATTTTCCAACATTTATTATCAAATATTACATTATTATTATCAACTGCACCACGATAGTAAATTATGGGATGTTGATCATTTTCTGTTCCAGATCTTACATAGATACCTTTTCCATTAGTATCACTTGATACAGCGCCAAAATTAATTCCTGTAGATGCCGAAACAAACTCGCTTGAAATATTATCCATAATAGCATCATTTTTCATTATTTCTTCCAAAGATTCATTAACCCATATTCCTTTATTAGCTTCTACTTTAATTTTAAATGATATACCAGAATTAGATAAAGAACTCCATTCACTAGTTGTTAAGATAGTTTTTCCTTGAGCTAAATTATTTAATGTTCCATTTATATCTGATTCTGTTCCATCATAAGTATCTGTTATCAATATCTTAGTATCATCCAAATATGCTTTTATAGTTATCTTTCCATTAATACCTTCGACAGTTCCCTTTGTTGTGTTAGGTTTAATATATCCAACTAAAAGCATCCCATCCCCATATAAAGTATCACCAATTATTTTTTTATATATTGTAGCATTTTTGCTTTCTCTTGCAGTAAAATAATTAGCATTTTCTGTACCTAAATTAGTGGGAATTATATCTAAACTTAAAGGTACTAATTTACCATTTGATGTATAAATATTAGTATTCGTCGAAGAAACTAAATACTCTACCCCCTCATTATAATCAGTATCACCAACAACCGTTATTTCCATTGTTCCAAAACCAGTTTCATTTGTTATATGACCATTAGAATCTTTAGTAACAGTAATTGGAAATGCATTATTAAGAGTAATACTACTAGTTTGATTAGTATTAAAGGATATTCTTCCAACATTAATGGTATTAACACCACCTGTTCTTGTATAATTAAAGAAAGCATATGATACTTCAGCAATCAACATAAATAATCCAAATATCCCAATTACCAAAAACATCTGCATTTTTGTTTTTATCATAATCTACCTCCTTATATCATAAAATATATTATCACAAATACTTATCATTTTTCAATAGATAAATAAATGATTTTACAATACCATCTAACTATTTAAAAATTAATATTTTTTACGTGATTTAATTATTATAAATATATTAAAAATTATAATTAGAGAAACAATAATAATCATAATAATTAATAAAGTATCTATAAAAGAACTATCACTATCTTCACTATAATCATTATTATCTTTCACAGGTTCATTATTACCGATAAACTCATTACTATTAATATTTAATATACTTACGTTATAAGCACAATCTCGAATAAGAAAAATATAATCATTTTTTTCTAAATTAGTAAATATATTGCTTTTTTGATACCCTCCATTAACAATAGAATACTCTAAACCACAAGCATCTGTTGCATTAATTGTAATCATATATCTATCATTAGACATACTATCAATTTTATAATTTTGAATTATAGGAGGAATAGCATCAATATTATCAATTACTATTTTTTTATAATATAAAATATTATTATTATTAGATTTAAGCCATATATAATATGTATCATTTTGATTAACATCAACTTTTAAATCTTTTGTATAAACAGTCCATCCTAAAGGAACTTCACTTGTTTTCTTTACAGTATAAAAAGCGATATTAGATTCATCTTTAGGTACAATGGATACTACTGCTTTTTTTTGCTGATTATCCCCAAAAGAAACATCAAATAATGGAACATTAGGAGCAGTTAAATCAATTGTATAATTAACAATATTATCAGCAGCATCTCGAACCATTAAATTATGTTTTTCTAGTGATAAATTCTTAAACACATTATTTGAATTATACGAAACATTATCTAATGTATAAGAAATATTTGTAACATCTTCACAAGTAATAGTAACATCATATGTTTCATCACCATTATAGAAATAATCAACTTTTTTTATTACTGGTGGATTATCATCAATATTACTTACCACAAAACTGGTATTAATAATTTGATTATTACTATCTTTTACACTAACATAATAAGTTCCATTACTTTTAACAACATAATTAATTGCATAATTTTGTTTATTAACATTTTGCCAATTATAAATACCTTGTTTAGAAGAAACACTATACTGCGAAATCATTCTATCATCAGAAAAAGTTATTTGGGCCATACCTTCTTTTTTATAAGAATCATTTTTATACTCAACTTTAATAGTTGGAGAATCATCTCTTGGTCCTAAATCTTCCTTTTTACCAGTATCAGGCCATGTTAAAATTGTATTCGGTTTAGCATTTGTCCCTTTAAGTCTAATTATTGTAATAGTATGTCCAGGATATCGAGCCTGTAAAGGAACAACTTCTGCTCCCAAAGAACCTCCTTTTGATATTGCTGATGTTGAGACATGACTAATCTTTCCATCACCAATATATACCATAATATGAACCCCTTCGATTATTAATAAATCACCCTTTTTGGCAGATCCAATATTATTTACTGAAACATTACGAGCTATTACATAAAAATCAACACCATTTAAAGCATTGCTTAAAAATCTTGAAACCGTAAGAGGTCTTGTACCTCCACCAATTGTTGTTCTAACACCCAAAACATGTTTATATACATAACTTGCCCAACTAGAACAATCAAAAGGCCATTTATTAGCATTAATTTTATTAATACGTTTAGCATCATACCCAAATCTAATTAATTGACCATTATATCCCTTAATTCGGTCACTACTCCCCATATCATAAGCAATTAGTGGAAAACCTCTATCATCTACATGAGGAGCCATACTTTGTTTAATAACCAATTTTTCAGCAAACGAAGCAATAGCCTCTTCTTGCTCCATTGTTAAATCAGCTTTAACAATAAAAGGAAAAAACAATATAAAATATATAACAACTATCATTATTTTTTTCATAAAGTTTTCTCCCTTCTAAATACTATTTTACCTCTATTTCAAATCTAAGTCTAGTATAATCATTTCTTGATAATTTATATTTATCGGTATTTATCTTGGTAAAATCCGTATAACCAACATCTATTACTTCACCAAAATAAGTTACATTATTAACGGTATTTTTGATATACAAAACATATTTTCCCTTAGGAACACTTGATAAATCTATAGATTTATTAAACCAAGCTCGCGTTTTATCCATATTATCACTTACCGCTAAAGTAATCGGATAATCACCATTATTTATACTACCTAAATCAAATTCAAATCTCTTAAAGGTATCAATTTCTTCTAAAATCAGTGTTCTATCAATTTTATCATTATTACTATAACTAACTCCATAATTATGACTTGTTCCCTTTAAATTTAAAGAGTTATTATTAATACTTATTTCATTAAAGAAATTATACATTGGGTCAATTGATTTAGGAACATCTAAACTAATTAAATCATCTCTAATACTAAATAATATTGGACTATACATTGTTGTATAATCAACTTCAACTAAATATTCCCTATCATTTCCTCGTGCTCTTCTTGTCATATCCATATAAGCAATATTAGTGAAAAAACTAGCAGCATAATAATTATTATTTTTAACAATAACCATTATTTTATAATCACCATTTGGTATATCAGTTAAATCAATATTAGTATTAAACCATCCATCATCATAGAAGTATTCCTTATCATCATCCATACTTGACATTGAATATGGAAAATCATTCCATTTATCAAGTTCAAACATATATTGTTCTTCAGTTCTTTCATTATAGAAAATCATATAATTAGATACATTTTTATTATCCATTCCTTTGATTCCCATAAATCCACTTACATTAAAGATATTACCCTCTACATGTTCTAAACTATTAAACATAAATAAACTACTACTAATATCTAAAAAAACAGCATTATTAAATTCTTCTTCAAGTTCTTTTTCCAATTGTTCTTGTAGTTCTTTATCTATAATTTCCTCATGATTATTATCAGTATTATTCTGATTTACAATATCATCTTTATTATCTTCTTTTATCTCTTCTTTATCAAGATAATTTAAAGTATAAGAAATATTATCTATTGTACTATCAATATATCCATTTTGAATAATACCATTTATATTATAGATTACTTTTAAATACATTTTATCATTTATTAGTTCTTTATCAATTATTGGTAAGAAACTTCCATCATATACATTCAATAAAACTTTATTATTTTTATCGACAACATTAATAAATTTTCCTGATTCATTTATTTTAACACTTACTAAATCATTATTAACAATTTCAATATTTTCACTACTAATCCATGCTTTATCAACAGTTCCGTAATTAGTTATAATATGATATTCTTTTTCTTCACCTTCAGTTATTTCTTCTAAAATAACAACTAAACTATCTTTTTTTATAGTTCCTTTTTTCTCTAATAAGCTTGATGTATAAAAATAATTTATATCATTTGTAACTTTACCAACTATTGGTGTATATTGAGAATTATTAGCATAAGTTTTAATAGTTCCATTAACTAATTTAACATCTATAGGTTTATTATACGTGCCATCACTTTTCTTAGCATCATTTATTTTAGTAAAGTAAGATGAATGAACATAAACATAACCATTCCAATTATATTTAGGCCAAGAATCACTTGACTTAATTACTTTACCCTTATTATCAATATTAGAATCTGCTTGTATTTTATACCATATTTTATTACCTTTATATTCTTCTCCTTCTACTTCTTCTAAAAGAATAAATGGTAATCCTTGGTATTTAATAGTATATGAAATATCACTTTTAGTATTTGGTAGGGTTCTTGCATTAACATCACCAGTATTAGAAATTATTAATTGATAATAATTATAATCTAACATTCCATTATCTTTATCAAATAAATAATAATAATTAGCTGCTTTTTCTCCCCAATAAACATCACTAGCATATTTTACATTAGCTCCACGATATTTATTTCCAAAGTGAGTTCCAAAGTATCTTGAATCAGCAACTTCAGCATAACCATAATTAATATATCCATACCCATGAGTATAAATACTACTTCGAACATCCAAATATCCTGTTGCACTAGAATATGCTGCCCCATCTACAGCATTATGTCCAAAAATATTATTTTTAGTATAAGCTATTTTACTAGTTCCATTAGCTGATTCATTACGTGATAGAGAAAATACCATTAAAGCATTAGCCCCATACATATCTTCATCATACACAAAGTATTCCGAAGCACCATATAATAAAGATTTCTTACTAACTAAACTTTTTCCATAAATACTACCATTAAAATTCAAAATATTTCTAACGTAAGAGTCGATATCATCCATACTATAATTTGTTTTTGATCTATGAGGTAAATATAAATAATAGTTATAATATGGATTATCCTTATTATCAGATAAATCATGAGAATTATTCTTATAATCATTAATCATTGCTTTATAATCACTATAAAGATATATACCATCATAGCTATAATATTTTCCATTATTGATATTAATTGGTTTTGGTCCTAAAGAACGATAACTTTGGGTTTTATTATCTTCAATATCCTTTGTATAATAGTGATATATCCCCTTATCATCTACGTTGTAATAAGAAGTTTCCTTCATCCAACTTAAAGGGATTATTTTATATTCACCATTTTTTATCCAACCAGTAATTCCACCAACTCTTACTTTAACAGATTTATAATCATTATTATATTCAATAAATGCCGCATCAACTGCACCATAGGCAGAATAATTATTCATATAAACGCTATATCCAGAAGCATTACTATTAGCGTATAGATAGGTTAAAGCATCTTTTCCTTTATCTAGTTTTACTACCGCATACTTAGCATCAATTATTCTTGTAACATTATTACTTCTTTCAAGTATTATTTCATTATCATAATTATTTTCTTCACTATTAATATCATTTTGCATTGCTTCTTTAGCAGACTTATAAGAATCATAACATTCTTTTTTTGTTATAGTTCCATCATTATTAGCATAAGCAAGTTCATATTTTGTACAAACACTACGATTTATTAAATCACTAGAATTACTTTTTAAAGCATAAGTATTAAAAGTACATAATAAAATCAAACTAAATAATAAATATTTAAATTTCATTTTACCACCTACCTTCTTTATTTTATTATATCAAAAATTTAATTGATAAAAAAAAGAATAATAAATTTTCTTTAATATTCTTTTTCTTTTTGACATTATTTGACAATTTCATTTACATCTCCAAATAGTTAAATAATAAATTATTTTTATTATCTACCATTTAGCTATCAAAAAGGTAATAATTCCCATAATTAGAAAAAACAACCCTGCAAATAATAAATTCTTTTTTTTATTCATTACGATCACCTAACTTTATATAAATAGATTTTCTTCTAGTTTGAAAACTAATTCCTGAATCAGTCCCCAATGTTACAATTTTAGGAACACTTAAATAAATATTATTATTAGTAACATCCAAAACATCTATTTTTTCACTAGATACTACATATCTTTTACCATTAACATAATAATATACACCTAAATAATTTTCTAAAAACTCTTTAGTAAAATCACTAATATTTGATACATTTAATACAAGTATTATATTATTAATATCAGGTTTAAATGTTTTAGTTACAGTATTACATGTATCATTTACACATTCTTGGACTTGGAAAGAATTATTAGAAGAATATTCATGCGAAATAATATTAAAATAATTATTATTCATATCATATTCTTCCTGAGAAACTTTAATTTCACCAGTTTCTATTTTCATCTTACTATAAGAAAACCCATTACTTTTACTCTTTAATATTTCAAAATAACCATCATAGGAAGATTTATCAATTTTAAATAATAAAATATATTCCCCTCGTCCTTTAGTAATACCAGTATCAGGAGTATAACATTTACCTATATCAGCAAAAGATGAACAATAATTTGTAGCAAGATATAAATAGTTATTATTATAATTTAATCGAAACATCTCTTTATCTAAATAATATGTAGAATTACCTTTATTAGTAATTTCTAAGTTCATTACAAGAAAATAACTATTATTTGAAATAACATTTTGATAACTATCTTGATTAGTAACAAAGGTTTCTAAAACTTTATAATCCATATTTCCAACAGAAATTATTGAAGAATCACTATATACTTTATTATTTACAAAGAAATGAATATAAACGAAAATCACAATAACAACGGCGATAATTATTCCAATAATATTAAAAATCTTTTTGTTATCCTTATAATAATAAGAAAATTCTCTTTTTTCTTTTCGTAATGCTTTTATAGCATCATATTTATCTATTGATAATCCAAGTTCAACTTCCTCATTATCAGAACTATCTAAATTTAACTCCTTTTTATCTTTTTCAAAACTAAATTTTTTAATATCAAATCCAAAAGCCCTAACAAACAAAATACCAACAAAGAAGTAACATAAATAATAAAGAAAAGCCATGATATCACGATAAACAATAATTGTAAATGTCTCATGAGCAGTATCAGAAAGCGATGCAAAAAAATTATGATAAAAAATCATTAAAATTATAGCAATTGCTGAATATACTGTCATTAAAACATAAAAAAGAGATGGTTTATCTTTTCTTTTCATTAAAAGATAAATAAATATTGCCGAAATTAAAACAATAATCATTAATCCAAATAATAGCATTGGAACATATTTTCCTGCCATATCTTCTATATAATTAAATGTACCTTTTTTTACATAATCAACCAAAAAAAAGTAAATTTTTCTAAAAGCAAATAACGAATAAATAAATATTCCAAATAATAAAACATGGATTAATCTAAAATATTTTATCAATATTGCATATGGTCTTCTTAAAATCATAACTAACACCCTTTCTATTAATTCACAAAAATATTTTTTTCATACTTGATTATTATACAAAAACATTATATAATATTTTTAGTAAAAATACTAGAGGGAAAAAAAGAATAGAGGGATAATATGTTTGAATATGATTTTAAAAATTCAGAAATTGCCGATATTGTAAATGCAATTGTAATATATGGCGTATCCAAAGGTGCAAGTGATATTCACTTTGATCCCTTTGAAAATGGACTTAAAGTGCGTTTAAGAATAGATGGATTATTGCAAGATCATACGATTGTACCTAAAGATTATCAAAGAAATTTAACAACAAGAATTAAATTACTTTCAAACATGAATATTACAGAATCAAGATTACCTCAAGATGGAGCTATTAAAGGAAATATTAACGGCATTAATCTTGATATGCGTGTATCGACACTTAATACAAATTTAGGAGAAAAAATAGTTATTCGTATTCTTGATTATACCCAAAGTGCTAATGGTCTTGAATCTCTTGGCTTTTCAGAGAAAAATCTAGTAAAAATTAAGAAAATGATTAGTGTTCCTAATGGAATAATATTAATTACTGGTGCAACAGGTAGTGGTAAATCAACCACTGTTTATACGATGCTTCAAACATTAAATAATGACGAAACAAATATAATTACCGTTGAAGACCCAATAGAAATGAACATTGAAGGAATAAATCAAGTACAAGTAAATTCTGATATTGGTCTTACTTTTGGACGTGTTTTAAGAAGTATTTTAAGACAAGACCCAAATA
>CAMVAF010000013.1 GCA_947165365.1 uncultured Clostridia bacterium
CTTTACTCATATTATTCAATTCTTTGCAATTATTATGAAAAAAATTGCCTATTGAAATTAGTAACATTTTGTGGTAATATTAGGATGTAAGCAAGAAAACTTGCATAAAATAAAAAAGGGAAATACTTAACTTGCAGTGTTGAGTACTTGCCCAATAAATAGACAATGTACTTAATCTATTGCAGATTGAGTACTATTTTTTTATTATTAGAGTCAATAAAGAGACTATTAACAAAATGATGATTAGTATTAGAAATGAGATTAATAAATCTTTTTTCTTCATAATTATCAAGCCTCCTTTCTTTACGAAAGTTGGCAAGTACTCAACAGTTAGTATTTCCCGTATCTAATATTAGCATAAGTGGAAATATAGTTCAATATATTTAGATATAATTTTACAAAAATATTTTTGACATATCTCCTTTACTTATATTATTCTGTTATTCCAGAAAATAATTATTATTTTTTCTTGATATTATTGCTAATCTTTAATATAACATTGGTAAGGAATGTAAGGAAGAGGTGATTTTATGGAATTAGCTAAAGTTACAACAAATAAGAATATTATGATGTATTATTTTTCTTCAGAATCTTTATTAAGTTTAAAAGAAGAAGCAAGACTAACTTGCTTCTTCTTTAGTTTCTTCTTTTAAATTAGGAAAGAATCCCCAACCTGTTACAACACTTCTTCCATTTTGAACTGATTTTCCACTAATATTTTTAGGATTATTAATTAATTTATTATTAATTACAAGTTGTGTACTAGTTCCACCATCAAGATTAGCGGCATTATAGGCTCCATATAATTTCAATGTATCAACAAGTTCTTTCATATTAGGTCCTGCAGCATGTGTTCCTTCGGTTACTAAGAATAAGACAATACCATCTTTTCTTTGAGCAATAGCAACTCTTGCAGCACGAGAAAATCCTCCAGCAGCATTATTGAATTTAGGAACTTCACCATTAACAATTAAGAATGGTCCAAATTGCATACCATCACGCATTCCCATTTCAATTGCTTCTTCACCAGTTGCTTTAACAAGTAATAATTTATTATCATTAGTAAATCCTATAATATCACCTTTTTTACTATCTGTTGACCAAATTACTTTACCATCTTTAATAACATAACCTCTTGGTATATCACTACCATAACCATAATCAACAAATCCACCACCATTAATACCAATAGTAGCTCCTAATCTTTTAGCCATATTAATAACTTTTTCTTTACCACTACTATTTTTAGTATTAAATTTCTGACAAGTCATTATTCTTACTTTAGCTGGATCATATATGGCTACTAAATGAGCATCATATTTACCAACTTTTACTTTTAAGTATTTATAATCTTCATTTCCTTCATCTCTAGTTAGGATTGCTTCATCATAAGGATTATCATAACTTTCTCTTGGTTTAGTATCAATAACTATATCATCAAGATTTACTTCTTCATCAATAGGTGTAAAACTATCCATACTAATTACTTCATTAACACGATCTTCACTATAGAAAATATAAGCAATATAATCATGGGTTTTAGTACTTATTGCCGTTGAGATAATCGTGTTTTGCAAATTAGAAAACATTGGACTATATACAACAAAGAACCCTATAGCTACTAAAATATCTAAAACTATAAATGTAATTGTTAACTTTTTCATTATCCCTCCAACTTAAAGATACCATTATCTTCTTTTAATTTATTTATGTTATCTTTTGATATAGCGATAGTTATTCTTACGTTTCTTTCACTAGTACTTCTACTTACTCTTAGGGGATTCTCATAAACCCATAGCATATCATTATTATATGTTGTGGTAAAATATCCATTAACACTGCTATCTAATTTAATATCTAGCATACTAGGAATACCAATAAATGATTCTACTTTCTCACTTTCCATATCACTGATACTATTTTTAAATTCCCCAATATACCAATTATTTTTAACTAATTTATCTTTATAAGATAGATTATCATAATATGTAGTATTTAAGTATTTTCCTAAAGACTCATCATTCTCTACATTAAATTTCAAACTATTCTTATCATATGTTTTTTTATCTTCTAGTACTTTCTCACTCATTAATTTAATGTTATCTGAAATATCATAAACAATATAAGTATCTTCTCCTAATTTAACACGACTACCTAAACTTAATTTATTATTTTTAATAATATATGGTTTTTCTTTGGTTCCATCACCAGACTCAAACATTACACTATTTTTAAGTTTAATAACTGGTCTTATTTCATAGAAACTAGTTTCCTTACTACTTGATACGTTAACCCCATTGGTATGCCATACTTTATCTTCTGCGTAATCACTTAACCAAAAGATTTCATCTTCCTTTACTAAGTATGATTTTTTATCTTTTACCGTATTTAAAAATCCTGTGATATCCAAAAGTTTTACATAACCACTTGCAGTATTATCACACTTAATATTTGAT
Organism: uncultured Clostridia bacterium; assembly: GCA_947165365.1. Taxonomy (GTDB): domain Bacteria; phylum Bacillota_I; class Bacilli_A; order RF39; family UBA660; genus RUG12783. Next base: position 2,457 of record CAMVAF010000013.1, read on the forward strand.
AAGTCACTAACCATATCAGTACAAATATTTTCTTTAACCAACATATCTTTATCAATATTATTAAATACCTTTTCATCTAAATACTTATAAATATCTGATTTATCAAAAGAAACCGGTGAACTACTATAAGGTAACATATTTAAATAATCATCTAAAATGACCTCTATTGTATTATCTTTATTAATTCTTATTATTCTCCATAATAAATTATTAAACTTTATATAGTTATTACTAACATCACCTTTATATATATAATTACCTGATGTTATATAAAGACCACTTCCTTCATAAACAATCTCTGAATTACCAGTAATATAACTAGATAACAATAAAGCTCCCCCACTACTATCTACTTTAGGATTATAAATACGATAATACTTAATAAATCTTGATCCATAATGAATCAAACATCCCAAAATGAACAAAAAACTAACTAAGCAAAATATTAATTGAAACATTTTACCTTTTTTTACTTTTCTTTTCTTTTTCATTGGAACTTCCTCTTTTTTTACTCTTGTTTCTATATTTTTATTTTCTTTAAAAACACTTTCTTTTTTTATTTCTCTTTTAGGTTCTAAATCTAAAATTTCAATATCATCAATATCTTTCATAACTACCTCTTACATACATTAACCATTATATCATGAATTAAGAAAAAAACAAGGGAAAATTATTTAAGTACTTTTTCCCATTGTTTAATTATTTTATTAATATGAAATTTTTCATTATTTTTCTTAGTATTAACACTCATTTCATTTAATAAATCATCATTATCCATTAATTTTTTTAATTTATCAAGATAATCTTTTTTATTTTTAGCAATAAAACCTGTCTTGCCATTCACTATTTCTTCTTCTACTGATTCTCCAAAATCAAAAGTAACAGTTGGAATACCACATTCTGAAGCTTCTAATATACTTAAGGAGAACCCTTCAAAATCACTCGTATTTAAATTTATTGATGAATTTAATAAAACCTCTTTAGGATTATTAGTACTCCCCATTAGTTTTATTTGATTAGATTTAATTAACTTTTTAATATTTTCATATTCTTCACCATCACCATATATTTCCAAAGACCAATTAGAATATTTTTTATCATTAAATAACTCTTCAACTATATCAATCATTTTATCTATTCTTTTTTCTTTAGATAACCTGGCGATAGTAACCAACTTCTTATTCTTTACAACTAAAGCCCTATCCTTTGTTTCAAATCTCACAGCATTATATATACTAATGCTATTTTTAAGACCATTTTTAATCGCTTCTTCTTTTGTTTTTTCACATAACCAAATATATGTTACTAAATCTTTGTATTTTACTAAAGTATCATGGGTAGCAGGATGACGAAAACTTTCGCGAAAATTCAAATGTTGTTCATGAAAAGTCTTACATAAATATTTTTTATCTAACATATCAAGTAATTGATATTGACTAGTTATAATATAATCTGGATTAACATCATCTAAATATTTATTTAATTTTTTTACATCACTTTTTAATCTAAAATTATTTAATAACCTTTCATATAATCTTTTAATTAGTTCCAAATAACGATGATTCTTTATACTTTCCTTAAAATCTTCTAAATGATGCGTATGCCATAAATCTTTATCATTAATCGTCACTAATTTTAATCTATCATCATGCTCTAATTTTATTCCTAAATGATCATCTCTTATTGAAACAATAATAACATCATAGCCATTTTTTATTAAATTCTCGCCTACTATTTTATTAACTTGCCATACTCCACCATAATTACCACCTTTATTTTGAATAAAAACAATTCTCATTAGGCACCTCTTTTAAATAAAATTTTAAATCTATTAAGAAATTTAATTTCTTTAAATATTTTAAAAATCAATAGTATTAATAAAGAATTAATAATAGTAAATATTATATAAAACGCTAACCACATTAACAATGAATTAATATTAAAAATCATTACAAAATAATAGCTTCCAATTAAATCAATAATAAATAAAACAAAAAATTTAATATTTCTAATAAAATAATCTTTTGGTGATTTATTAAAAATATGTTGATGAACTACTCTTGTTTTTAATATATACTCTGCTATTAAAACCGAAAATGCAGTAGCTAAAAGTACTCCAGGTATTCCAATAATATTAACAAGTACTAAAGATAACACTAGATTAACAATGGTATCTGTAATAGCACAATGCTTAGTTTCTTTATAAAGCCCTCCAGCTGATACAAAAAGATTAGTATCCATCTTAATTATATAAGTAAATAATATTAAGGAAAAAGATAAACCAATTAAGAAAGATGTCATTATTTTACCTTCATAAAAAATATCAATAAATTGGTTTATGGCAAGAGCAAGTGGTACACAAATAATTATAGCAACATAAAAGACCATACTATCAAATTCTAGATACAAGTCATACATTTTCTCTTTTGATTTAGCAAGACTATTACCAACAATCGCTGTCATTGAACTTTGTAATTTACCTAAAATTTTCTTTAACATATTGATAATATAATTATACGTTGAATATATAGCAACTGAAGAAAGACCCAAAAGTGATGAAATAATTAGTGTATCAATATTACTTCCTACTAATCCATTAATTTTATGAAATATTAGGGAATTAAGATATTTTTTAAAACTATAATCTTTATTTTTTTCATGAACAGAAACAAGAGGAAATTCTCTTTTACAAATATATACTTCTATTAAATGTGAACATAATTTAACAACACTATGCATAAGAAGAATATAACCAAATTTAAATCCTGTTAATAACATTATAATTTCTAATATTGATAAAACAATTTGTCCTATTTGACTAGTTAAATTATAAATATATTTCTTTTCTTTAACTTCTAATAAAACATTATATGGTACAAAGAAATATTCCACCACATTAGAAAGGGAAAATAAAAGAAAAGTTAATACAATATACCAATAACTAAACGGAGAATCTTTAATAAAGAAAACAACAAAGAATGACACAATAAATGCTATACCAAAAACAATCATTCCTATTCTAGAAAAAGTTTTAAGACCACCTGAAAGTAATTCATTAAATTTCTTGTGATCATTTTGGCTATTTGGTTTATACAATGAATACAAAAGAGCAGAAGATAATCCTCCATCAACTAAAGCAACATATATCATAATATTACTAAATAATTGATATAAACCTAATGTTTCATTACCTAAAACTTGTAAAAATAATTTAACTTTATATATTCCTAGTATTGATACAATTAAAAGGGGAATAACATCAGTTATAATATTTAAAGCCGTTTTTTTTGTTTTCATATTTCCTCCTATTCATCATAATCTTTATTTAAATCAAGTATCATTTTTCCTTTTCCATGACCATATCTTTCAGATTCAGGTGGTAATTTCATATAATCACCATATCTCATTTTAAGAAATCCTTCATATCCAGAAGGAGCAAAATAGTTTCTTCCCTCAAAAGGAAGTTCTATTTTTTTAAACCAATCTTTCCCTAAACTCTGGGTAGGTATCATTCGATATTCAATAAATTCTTTATTAAAATGCAACAATTTATTAATATTTTTTCTCGCTATTTTATTAGCTTTCCTTCTAGTAAATATATGTAAAAATAGATATATTATTTTTCCTTTAAAATTATTAGGTTTCATTTCTCTATTTACAAATAAACTTGCTATCTTAATTCTTTTTTTAAATAAAAATTGTTGATATTTACTTTTAGGATATTTAAATAATGGAAAAATATCAATATTAATTCCTTTTTTAAATGGTAAATAATTAAGATCTTTCTCAACCATCGTTGTATGATACTTTCTAATTTTAGAAAAGATATATGTACATGTATCAGTGTTATAAACATTTTGTAAATAATATTTAGGATTAATTTCTTTTTCCAAATCCAATAATTTTAGATAATCATCAGGCATCATTGCTACATCGATATCATCATCCCAAGGAATAAATCCCTTGTGTCTTACTGCACCAAGAAGAGTTCCATACATAATATAATAAGTTAAATTGTGACTTTTACAAAAATCATCAAAATAATCCATTATTTCTAGTTCTATTTTTTTTACTTTTTCTAAATCTTCATTTTCCATATTAACCTACTTCTTATTTAATTTTTCATATTCAATTTTAGTATTTAAATTATCTCCATGATTAAAATCCAATATAATTGGTCTATGGGCAATCCTTTTATCAACCGGAGGTAACTTCATATAATCACCATATAATTGTGTTAAATATTTATTGGTATCATGATAAGCATGATATTTCTTACCTTCAAACATAACATCACTATGAGGAAAAACGATATCTTTCTGATAAATATCCTTTTGATAATGGTAAATTGTAGGATAAACTGCACCATTTATATGTTTACCATTATTATTTTTCTTATAAATATAATCTATCATTTCATGTAACTTTCGATTACTAAATGGATAAAATAATAACGATATTAAAGGTCTTCTTAAACTTTTAAAATTTAAATTATGACTTTTATATTTAAGAGTTTCTTGCATACATCTTGCAAGGGATATTTCTAGTTTTAATTTTAAAGAATTTCTATTATCATTGTAATCAAGAGGAAAAATATCTAAAAAGAAACCATTATGACAAGGATATTTATATCCCATAACAAATGTTGTATTATTCTTTCTAATTTTCGTAAATGTAAAATGATTATCTTTATTAGTTTTATAATAATCAATAAAATATTTGTCATCTATCTCATCTCTTGCAATTTCTAGAAATTTTTCATAATCATCCCTTGGCATAACAATATCAATATCATCATCCCAGGGAATGAATCCCTTGTGTCTTATCGCACCTAAACAAGTACCACCCGTTATAAAATATTCTAATCCGTGTTTATCACATATTTTTACTATATCATCAAGCATTTCTAATAATACTTTTTGAAGTTTTTTTAGTTCTTTAGGATCGTACGTTTCATCCTTCATAACATCAAAACTTATTCTTTCTGGCATATGATTACGTCTTTTTTCAACTGGAGGTAACTTCATATAATCACCAAATATTTTTGATAAATAAACATCTGGTTTATTCATACCATTATATTCTCGTCCCTCAAATAAAATCTTTTTAGGCGGAAGTAAATCTTCTCTTAAATTAGTTTCTTTAAGATAATGATAAGTTCCTCCTAAGGCATTCAAATATTTCGAATTATCATTTTTATCTTTTGTTAAAAAATAATTTTCTATTTTCATTAATCTTTTTTTCGTAAATAAACTAAGTAATAAAACAAATAATGGTTTTCTCGTATTCTTTAATTTATATATTTTATTTTTATAATACATTGTTTCCATAATGTTTTTTACCATTATTGCACGAATTCTTAAAGATAAATTAATTTCACTAACATTTTCAAAAGGAATAATATCGATAAAGATTCCTTTATGATTCAAAACATTAGGAAACTCATCAAAAATAGTGTTATTCTTTTTTATCTTAGCAAAAGGTAAATAATAATTTTTATTATAAAGGAAACAATCCAAATAATACTCATCCCCCAATTCTTTAGGAGCTATTGTAATAAATTTATCATAATCACTTCGAGGCATTCCAATATCAATATCATCATCCCAGGGAATGAATCCCTTGTGTCTTACCGCTCCTAACATTGTTCCACCAGTTAAAAAATAATTTAATTTATTTTTTTCACAAATAGATACAAATTTATCTAATATCTCAAGTTCTACTTGATGTAATTTATTTAATGTTTCATCATCATAACTTTTGTATTGCATAACACATCTTCCCTTAAATATTCAATAGTTCGTGTAAAACCATCATGGACATTATATTTAGGAGTCCAACCTAATTCTTTTTTTATTTTTTCATTAGATAAAATACCTTTAGTAAAAGAAGCAGTACCTTTTTTTAAAGAATTATCTATTTTCATAATAAGTTTACTTTGATTATTAGATAGTCCTACTAATACTTCAGCAAGTTCTCTAATTGATATTTCAGTGTCATCTGCTATATTATAAACAATATCTTTACTACTTAGTAATACTTTAAATATTGCTGATACCGCATCTGCTACATAAGTATACGTCCTAATACTTGTTCCTTCACTTTTCATAATGATATCTTCGTGATTTATAACATTTTTTAAAAAATCCGCTTGTACTCTTCCATCAAAAACACTCATTCCTGGTCCATAGGTATGAGCAAGTCTTACTATTTTAGTATTAATTCCATACTCATCTTTCATACTAACACACATATTTTCAGCTGCCTTCTTGCCTTCTGCATAGGAATTTCTTGGAACTAAGGGATTAACATATCCTAACATTCCATCTTCCGTAAAATAATCACTATCTATTGGTTCTCCATACACCTCTCTTGATGAAATAAATAGATACCCTAAAACATTCTTTTCTTTAGCAAGCATTAATGTATTATATGTTCCAATGGTATTAGCAATATTCGTTTCAAATGGATGAAGTGTCATTATCTTAGGACTAGCAGGACTTGCTGCATGAACAATATAATCAATATTTCCATCATACTTAAAAGGATTTATAACGTCTTGAATAATTAATTCAACATTATGATCATTTAATAATTCTTCATTTAGTTTATTTTTATCTCTAACATTTAAAATTATATGAATATTCATGTTAAATTCATCATTTAAAACCTTTAAAACATAAGAAATATAAGAACCTAACATTCCACTTGCTCCTGTTATTAAAAAACTTTTATTTTGAAATTTTTCATAATCAATATTTTTTATTATATCAAGACAATCTTCATAAATAATTTTATTCATAGTTTATTTCCTTTCTGAAAGTTTAATAATTTGTTCATGATCTTTAATAGATAGATTACCAAGTAATGTTATATAATCTTCTACTGTTGTAACTTTAATATTTCCCCTATTTCCTTCTATTAAATGAACTTTATTGCCACACTCCATCATTAAAGAACAACTATCTACTATTTTAGGATTATTATATCCATCTTTCGTATTTCTAATTTTCTTATGAGCTTTTATTATATCATCTAATCTAAAACTTTGAGGAGCTTGTGCCGTATACACTGTATTTCTTTCTAAAACTTTATCAATACTTGTACCATCTAAACTAATAATTGGTGTTTCAAATGCTTTAGTAGCAGTTATACTAGAACCATATTTTTTAACACTTTCGATATTATCATTAATAACCTTATTAGTAATTAATGGACGCACTCCATCATGTATTAAACAAATAGAATTACCAGAATTATCTTCTCTTGCTTTCTTTAATATTTTATAAATTGTATCTTGTCCTGTTGTTCCACCAGGAATTATTCCACCTATAGGTATTTTGGTTATTTGATATTTTTGAACTAATTCTTCCAATAATGTAATATAATTATCAATACAACCAACATATATTAAATCAATGTTATTATTATATTGAAATTTCTCTAAAGTATGAATAATTATTTCTTTTCCATATATTTTTAAAAATTGTTTAGGTAAATCAGCCCCCATACGTGATCCTGTTCCACCTGCAAAGATAATTGCAATATTTTTTTCTTCCTTCATTACTTACTCCTCTTATATAATATTTTAGCAATAAATTTATTAAACATTATTAAATATAATCCCTTAATACTCTTATAAAAATATTTATTTCTTTTATATTTTGGAAAATGTTCTTTGACATTTTTTATTGCTATATCAACAGCTTTCATATATTCATTATAATCATATTTTTTGATACTTCTTATAAACGTCGCATATAAATATCTTACATAGACATATTCAAGTTCCTTTTTGTATTCATCATACATCTTTCTTTCTTTATAAAAATCAATAATACCATTCATATTACTAATATAATCATAAATTTTAGGGCTAACACTACTAGTTATGGAACCATCTCTTTGAACATATTGATTAAAGTCTTCTTTTACTACCCCAATACTTTTAATATATGGAAGCATTCTATAAATAAACTCAACATCTTCAAACCAAACGCCTTCTTTAAAATAAACGTCATGATTAAATAAATCTTTTTTAAATAATTTATTCCAAGCAGCCGGATGAATCGTTAAATAAGTCTTTTTGATATCCGTAGTATCACCTTTTATTCCGCTACCAACTCTTATTGTTTTATCAGGATACAAATAATCAATATCGCATACTACTAAATCATAATTACCCTTTACTGCTTTTTCATACATTTTAAGATACATATCACTTTTTACATAATCATCACTATCTAAAAAAGCAATATAATCTCCACTTGCATATTTAATTCCATAATTTCTTGCAGAAGATAATCCACCATTTTCCTTTTTATAATATTTAAAATTCTTATATTTTTTAGTATATTTTTTAATAATATCTTCACTATTATCAGGACTTCCATCATTAACAATAATTACTTCCATATCTTTAAGTGTTTGACAAACTAAACTATCCAAACATTTATCAAGATACTTTTCCACATTATAAACAGGTACAATAACTGATACTTTCATATTTTACCACTTACTTTCTTTAATAATTTTAAAATTTTATATCGTTTCTTATAAGCCAAATAACATACTAATTTAAATTTATAACTTTTCATTTTATAATATTTATTTTTTCTCCAATTAGGATATTTTATCATAATATCATTTATCTTTTTTAAATATTTTTGAGTATTATCATAATCTAAATATCTTAGTGTTGCTGAATATAATAAATGTTCTATATGTAAATATTCTAATTCTTCTGGATAAGATTTTAACTTATCTTTTAAATAATCCATAACTTTAAAAATACTATTTATTTTTTCATTAAACTCTTTTTTTAACATCGTAGAATTAGCATGTATTACATAATAATAAAGATATTCATTAATATAACATACTTTATTTACATTTAATGAAATAACTGGTGTAAAACTTAAATCTTCATAATAAACATTTTCTAAAAAAGAAACATTTTTAATAACTTCTTTCTTATATAGTTTAGCTACTGGTCCTGGATGAGATAGCATTAAATTAATATTATCTTTAAAATAGTTATAATAATTTTTGAAATTCACAAGTTCATTACCAATAACTTTATATATATCACATACCACAACATCACATGTTCCTATTTTATTAATCATTTTAGAAATGATATCAACATTAACATAATCATCACTATCCAAAAACATGATATAATCACCACTAGATAATTTAATTCCTAAGTTTCTTGCATAACCCTGACCATGATTAGTGATTTCTTTATAAACAATATTTGGATATTTATCCACATATTTGTTAATAATTTTAAAACTATTATCCGTACTACCATCATTAATAACAATAATTTCAATATCTTTATATGTTTGATTAACGATACTATCTAAACATTTTTCTAAATACTTTTCAGTATTATATACTGGTACTATTACACTAACTTTCATTTTCACCTCAGTATCAATAAGATAATTTTATCATAATAACATCTTTTTATCAATTATATAGACAAAATAAAATGAGATTATAACTAAAAAAAAAACAGGTTTCTGTTTTTTTTACAAACTATATATTTTATAACATCATAGTTATAAAACACTATATTTATCATATTTTATAACTTTAACATTCATCAGAGATGATTGCTGAATTGTTTCCATTATTTTATATAAATTATCTAATTGTTTATCGTGGATATCATTCCATTCAATATCTCTATATCCATTTAAATTAAATTCATCATACCTAACCCCAATGACAACATCACCATCATTTGCGATAAAATTCAATGAATCCGGGCCAAAAAAAATCTTATGATTTGTATTTTTGTTTAAATTTTTAGTAATAACTTTCTTATAAGTATTTCTAATAAAATCCATCATTAAATTATCATTCAAATTAAAATCATTAACACACTTATCTAAAAAAATCATTTCATCAATAGATAAATTATTTATATATATATCATTTCGTACATAAAAATACTTCAAATAATTTTTTGAAAAATCTTGATAGAAATCCATATTTAATGAATCAACTGGTAAATAATTTAAATTAGATGTTTCCAATTTAAGGTCAAAATCTTTTATTTTTAATTCATCAATCAAAAATTTAGTAAAAAAATATCTATAAACATAATATCTTTTGCAAAAAATATCAGACTTCTCATATTCCTTTTTATAAATTCTCTTTAAATTTTCTATTAATAAATCATTTATAATAATATCATTCATAATCAATCATCCTCTAATTATTATTTATATCAACAGTAAATAAGTTAACACAATTCAAATCACTATATGGAATAAAATATTTTATTCCCCAACTAGATACTAAAACACCATCATCATTGGCACCGGTAACAGCTACCCAATGAGGACCCTTTAGTTCATAATTTTCAAAAGAAGCAGCATAATTAATTGAATCATTTTCGGAACCCAACATTCCCATAGCAACTTGATTTCCACTATTTAATGACTCTATGACTTTTTCTTTTATCTCGTCTGGAGTATAGTTATCTTTTTGTTTAATTATTTCAGATACCTGTGCTTGATATGTTCCATTAGATTTATATTGTAAATACTCATTTATTGCATCTTTAATACTACCATTCGTTTGATGAACATTATCATATTTACCATTAGAATCTAAAATATAAGAATTCTCGTTAATAACCAAACTTCCATTTTCATCTCTTGTTAAAATTACAGCATCATTATTACCAACTGTATTAGCCCAAATATAATAATCCGCTAATAATCTAACATCATTAATTGTTTTTTCTCCATTTGATGTTTCTCTATAATATGAAAAACCAAATATTTTCTCAAATTCATCAGGATTATCTTTAAAAGCCAAAGCTATTGTGTTTGCACCTGCTGCCATATTACAACATCCAACTGCATCAACAATACCAAAAAATTGTTCAACACTATTATTAGTAAAACCATATTCTTTCATTAACATTTCTTTTGTTTTTTGATATAATTTTGGATCTTTCTTTCTTAAATTTGTAAATATTCCTTGATCTATTCCATAATTTCCGCCAAGCGTTGATAAAAAAGAATCATCGCTATTACATTTTTCGTAAAATGTTGATAAAAAATTATAATACTTAAAATCATCAGAAACAAAATCTTTATACTTTAATATGCCATCTTTTTCTTCAACTATAGAATCCGTAATGTTTTTAAAATAATCAGATAAATCAAATTCAGTATCTCCAAACAAACTATCAACTAATGAATATAATCCATCTCGCAATGTTTCATCACACGCTTGATATGCTAAAATTGAATAATTTATTATTTCACTTAATGATTTTATTAAACTTATTTTGCTTTCAATATTTTCTTCAACACCATCAAGTCCACTAACTGAATATTTATCAGGAAAACTACTAACAGCTCTATTAATATTAGAACATGCACTAGAAATTGTTCCCTTATATGAATCACTTATGCTATTAAATGTTCTCATAATAGTATTATATGACTCTTCATCATACTCTATATGGTTTAATGCAGATATTTTTTCAGATTCCGGTTTTGGAGAACCACAACCTCCACAAAAATTCCCGGTATTTCCAGTTTTTCCACAAATTAAACAATTCCATTTATTCATCGTATCACCTACACCTCCTGAATATTTGACATATTTCTATTATAAGCTCCTTTTTTATTTTGTTTTGCTTGCCATACACGATAATGTTGCATATGCTCAGTTATTTTTTCACCTATAAAACTATCTATTCCTGCTCCTATAGCTGCAACCTTATCAGCTTCTCCACTAATACTTGAAGCTATTGAACTTACTCTACTTTTTACTTTGTTTCCCAAATAATCATCTGGTATTGATAAACCACTTAAACTCGATGTTATTGAATTTATACTTCCTGTTATTGATCCTATTGCTCCATCGATCTCTCCCTGTAATCCAGGATACGTACTTGTAGCTATTGTATAACATCCACTATCCTTACCACATGCCATATTTATTTAACACCAACTTTCTCAAATTCACCCATTAATTCATTAAATGAATTATCTATCTTTCTATTAACATCGCTATAATTATCTTTTACATTTAGTAAAAATTTTCCTATATTAGCTAAACTTTCATTCATTTGAATCATTTTTTCTATTTTGATATTATATTTTTGAAGAAAAACTGCACTTGCTGGTCCTTCCCATACAAAATTATTTACAGCATTCTTTAAATCATTAATTTTATTTGCTATTTCATTATTTGAATAATGGACAAGTTTATAACTAGTATCTTCAACTTCATCTAAATATATTCTTTTCATCTAGTACCTCCACGCACGAAACTATCCATTTGGTTATACTCATCGATATATATTTTTTTCACTTCATCAATTCTATCAATAAACTCTTTAAAATCATTATTTATATAATTTCTAACAAATTCAATATAATTAATTGCTATTTTGCGATATAACGTTGCACTTTCTGTATAATATATATTTTGTGTATCTTCAATTATTTCTTGAAACCAATTTATCATTGATAAAAGTTCATTGCAGTATCCATCCATACTCTCTTTAGTTGAAATTATACTATCAATATCAGCAATTATATTTTCTTTCATAATCTAAACTCCTCTAAATTTATAAATAACTTTTCCAAGTATTAAAACTCATTAAATTATCATCCCAAACAGTCATTCTTGGAACTTTATATGTATCAGTTACCTTAGGTGTTGCTTTTCCCATTTTACCTCCCCTTCCTATAAATGATATTTTAAATCCTGCATCTTTAAGTGCTTTAATAGCTGCATCATTATAATCATAAAAAGGAAAAGCTAAAGCGAATGGTTCAATTCCCAATTTTTCACAAGATAATTTTAAATCTTTTACAATCTTATCATGTCCAGCACAAAGTATAGCTCCACCTTGATTTCCTCCAGAACATTGATAATTTTTATGCATAGAATCAGTATGTGATTCTAAATTAATGCTAGATAAATTATGAAAATCAGTATAATCTTTAAAATGACCTGTAATGACAAACATTGTACCTGTAAGTTTATATTTAGAAAGCACTTCATCAGCTGCTTTATATAAATATCCATCATCAAAAGTAATAACTACACCTTTTTCTATTTGTAAATTACCTTTTAAATACATATACATTTCTTTCATATTTAAAGTAAAATAATTATTATCAGATAAATATTTCATTTGTTTATCAAAACTAGTCTTTTTAAGACATATATAACTATCAGTACATTTATCATTTGTATCATATATTCTATGATATGCAAAAGTTGTTATCTTACTTTGATTTTTTTTAGTAGTATTATTACTCTTTTTTGTTTCCTTAACTTCATCTTTTTTGATACTTAATAATCTATTATCATATTCTATAAAATATTTATTCTCATAATCTTTAATAATTATCGGAAACTCTTTTTCTTCATTTAAAGTAATAACTTTTTTATCATTATCATACAATGTAAATTCACTATTAGTAATAATATTTTCATTAAATGGTATATAATTTCTATATCTATCGCTTGGTTCTGTTAATTTATCTATTTTAGATACATCATGATATGCAATAAAATAATCTTTATCTTTTATAGGAAAATATTTGGTATCAAGATTTATATCAATATTATCAAGAGCAAGTTCTTCATTTTCATAAATCATTCCAGCATCTATGTATTTATCATTATCCTTAATATACAATTTTGTATCTTTATCTACTTTAACAAACTCATTATAGTGACTCTTAATATTTGATAAAATTCTTTCTTCATCCTCTTTTTTCTTTTGTATATTACGTTCATTTATAAAGTAATAACAACCTCCACCAATCATTAATAGAAATATTAATAAAAATACATAAACCTTCTTTTTTAGTTTTCTTTTCTTTTTTTTCTTCTTCGGTCTAATATCATCTAAATTTTTCATATTATTTTCACCCTCTCTATTAACAAATACTATTTTATCAAAAATTATAAGTAATGTCCAATTATTATTCAAAAAAGAGATTAATTAAATAATCCCTTTATTTTATCCCATAAATTTTTATTTTCAGAAACTTCTTCTACTTTCTCTTTTTCTTCTTTAAGAGTCTCTCCATCAATCATAAAAATTATTTTAGAACTTGTTTTAGTATTATTAGAACTTAAATCAAGTAGTTTATATTCATTACTTAATTTTTCAAGAGCCTCTATTCTCTTCGCTAAAGATTTGATATCACCATTAACTGTTTTTACAAGTTTATTAATGCCTTCCCTATTATATTTATCAAGTCCAATAGAAAATTCTTTCATACCAGCAGATAATTTATATGAACCATCATCAAGCATATTAAGAGCTTCGGTTAGAGATTTTACAGTTTCATCAATAATTAATAATTTATCATTTATATCATCTTTATAATTATTAATTATTTCATGAAGTTTATTATCCATTGTTTTAGGATCAAATTCTTTATTCATGACATTACTTACTATTTTAGTAAAATATTCTTCAGTATATCTATTAGCAAGATCTATTGCTGTATTATCGATTATTTTATCTACCATTTGATTAATAGTATTACCTAAATCTTTATTCATAAATAACTCTTCATTATTTAAATCACTTTTAATAGCTGATAATATTTTATCTTTTAAATTCTTTTCATAATTTTTAATATTTTCATCATTTCCTAAAATACTTCTTAATTTATTAGTTACTTCATTAACATAGTTATTTACTAATCCTTTTAAATAATCTTTATTATTTAAATTACTTATTATTTTATCTGATATATTAATATTACTTAAACCTTTTTTTATACTATTTACAGTATCAGTTGAAATATCATTAAGCATTCCAGCAGCTACTTCTTTACTTACTCCATATTTATTAGCAAGACTAGTGATATAAAGATTTTTTTCTTCATCAGTCATATCTACTTTAACACTACTTAATATTTCTTTAGTAGTATTATCAATAATACCTTTTAATTCTTTATTTAATTCATCTTTTAAAAGATTAGTAATTCCTTTAATATCACTATCATTTGTTAAAGTATTATAAAAATTAGTTTTTAATAATTGTTCTAGTAATTTATTAATATCTAAATTACCAACAACATTTTTTAATTCATTATCGAAAATATCTTTAGTATTTTTTTTAGTAAAAGATACTACTGATTTTGCTAAATCTTCTTTATTATTTTTAATTATTCTTGCTGTTTCCTCTTTAATATCATTTTCAAGTACTGGAATAACTTCTTGTAAATTCTTTTTTATTATTTCAATTAATTTTTCTTTTAAAGTATTTTCATCTTGTCCACGGAAATATTGATATTTTTTATTTAATTCTTGAATCTTACCATTAAGTGTATTTATACCTTTATTAATATCACTTGATCCTTTAGATAATTCGTTTCCAGCTTTAACTAAAGTATCCATATTGCTTTGTAATAAATTAATGTTTTTATATATTGTACCTAAGTTACCAAATAAATCTAAATTATTATCTTGAAATAAATTACATGATGCAAGAGAATAAATAGAATTTAATGAGAAATTATTGGTATCATAAGTTATTTCTACACTATTCATCTTTTTAAGTTCATCTAATTTAAGTGATTCATAAAGACCTGGAGAAGATAGTCCAACGACAATAGATGTTAATCCATTATCAACTACTCTTCCATTATTAACTTTAATATTTTTATTATCAGTATTATTAATAATAGATGTTGTAACTATCATAAATGGAGTATACATTTTTTCCATTTTACCATTGATATTTAGATATTTACTTGCTTTATTTTGATAGTTTAAAAGAATTTTTACTTTACCTTTTTTCCCTAGCATATCATGAACTTTCATTTCTTTTCCATCTAAATAATATTTAGCGGATACACTAATTGGTAAATCTTTATCAAGCGTTCCTTGATAATATATTTCTTCCCCTTTATTTTCCCAAACAATATTCTTACCATCTCTTTGATATTTTTCATCACCATTAAGATTTTTAATATCATTTAAAGTAGTTTTATCATTTATTTTATTATCTTTAAAATCATATAAATGTTCAGAAACTGTAATATTACTTTTTCCATCATTATTCATTCTTACATAAACAGTTTCATCTTTTGATAAAGCATAAACATTTGTTGTACTTAATAATTCTCCTAAAATCAAAGTATAAACAATACTTTTTTTAAATAAATTATTCTTCATTTTTCATCATTCCTTTCTTAAATCCTAAAGTTGTTTTAATAATTAACTTATCAAAAATTAATAATACAGATGGTACAATTATCATAACAACAATCATACTAATAATTGCCCCTCTGGCCATCAATAGACAAAGTGATGCAATCATATCTATTTTTGATACTACATAAACACCAAAGGTAGCTGCAAAAAAGCACATAGCACTAACAAAAATAGATGATACAGAACTTTTTAAGGAAGTATCAATGGCATCCATTTTATCTTTACCATTTTTTCTTTCATCTAAATACTTGGTTGTTAATAAAATAGCATAATCGATAGTAGCTCCTAATTGAATAGTTCCAATAACAATACTTGATACAAAAGGAAGTTTAGTACTTGTCCAATAAGGTACTCCCATATTTAAGAATATGGCAAATTCAATACAAGTAACTAAAAGTATTGGAAGTGATAAAGATTTTAATACAAAGAACATAATGATAAAAATAATAATTATGGAAACTAAATTAACATTTTCAAAATCAATAGCACTGATACTTACCAAATCATTCATTAATGGTCCTTCTCCAGCTACAAGAGCATCCTTATCATACTTCTTAACTATTTTATTAATATTTTCAATTTGTTTATTTAATTTATCTGTTGCTATTTCATAATTTGAATTTACCAGTATTAATTTATAATTATCTCTTTCTAAAATATTTCTAATTTTACTAGGCAAAATGTTTTCATTAAGACCATTTTTAGTTAATAAACTAGATGATAATACTGAATCAATACCATCAATATTCTCTATTTTCTCTATCATTTCATTTATTTTAACATTTTCTAAATGACTATCAATTAAAATAATTTCTTGAGATATTAAGTGATAATCATTTTTAAGTTTTTTTGATGCAATCGTATAACTATAATCATCTGGTATAGAACTATCAAGATTATAATAAATCTCTGTTTTCTTTTGCGATAAATAAGCTGGTACTAATAAAAGAAGAAATATGATAAATATTAATAAATATCTTTTTTTTACAAGTGGTCTAATAAATTTAAATTCTGGAAGCAATGGTTTATGTTTTGTTTTGGAAATAATTCCATCAAATTTTAGTAATAAAGCCGGATATAGAGTTAAAACTGTAATAACTCCAAAGATAACTCCTTTAGCCATAACAAGACCAATATCGGTACCAAGAGTTAATTTCATACTACAAAGTGCAAGAAAACCTGCAATAGTTGTTAGGGAACTTCCTAAAACCGATACCATTGTTTCACATATTGCTTCCTTCATCGCTTTATTATTATCATATTTTTCTTTATAA
This sequence comes from uncultured Clostridia bacterium, assembly GCA_947165365.1. Classification (GTDB taxonomy): domain Bacteria; phylum Bacillota_I; class Bacilli_A; order RF39; family UBA660; genus RUG12783. The sequence continues at coordinate 19,964 of CAMVAF010000013.1, forward strand.
TATTCATATTTATGGTATAAAAAGATTGAAAAATCTGTTGTAACACCAAGTTGTAAAACCGCTGCAATAGCTTTCGTAATATAGGAGATATCACCAAAGATAATATTACTTCCCATATTAAAGAGAATCGATATTCCAATATTACCTAGCAAGATAAAAGGAACAACATAAGAATCAAGACAAAACATTAATATAATAAGACAACCAATAACTGCAATTAAAACATATATAAAAGTTTGACTTTCAAATAATATTCTCGTATCTCTTACCATAGAACTCATTCCACCAACTTTTATATGGTCAGTCATTTGACTTATTTTATTAACCGCTTCATATGTTTCATCATCACTTGTACCACTACTAAAAGTAATTAATAATAATTTAGAATCATTTTTACTTACTTTATCTAGTATTTTACTAGGTATCATTTCTTTAGGAATAGTAGTACCTGTTATATCATCAATACTTAATACTTCCCTAACACAATTAATTTTTCTAATATCATTTTCTAAATTAGCAAGTTCAAAATCACTTATATTATCTACAATAGATATTGAAAAAGCTCCCATTTCAAAATCATTAGTTAATATTTCTTGTCCTTTAAGGGTTTCAATATCACTTGGTAAATAAACTAAAATATCATAATTAGTCTTAGTTAATAAAAATCCTAATATCGAAGGAATAATAAGTATTAAACTAATTATTATAAATAAATTTTTCTTATTAACTACAAAATCCGCAAACTTCTTCATAAAACCTCCATTTCGTATATAATTTTATTCATTATTTTTTAAATGTACACAACATAACTTATTTTTCGTATGATATCCAACAAAATATCAAATATGTATCAATATTTATCCAACATTTATAAAGTTATCTTTACAATTGTATGTAAAAGAACTATAATGTCTTTGGTGATGAAAAATGAATAATAAAGAAGATTTACGAATAATAAAAACGAAGAATACTCTTCGTGATACTTTAATTAATTTAATGAAAGATAAACAATTTGAAGAAATAAAAGTTGCTGATATATGTAATAATGCCCTAATTAATAGATCCACTTTTTACGCTCATTATACTGATAAATATGAACTTTTAGTAGATGTAATTAATTCTTTAAAAAATAATTTATTGAATGATTTAGAAAAAAATAAAAATATTGTTAACACAAGAGAATATTATATTGAATTAATAAAATTATTATTAAATCATATAACAGAAAAAAATGATATTTATACTAAAGTATTTTTAAATAACCATCATGGTATTTTAATGGATATCTTAACTGATTCTGTTTTAAAAGATATCAAAAAAAGAATTAACGATACTAATTTAAAAACCAATGGAATTCCCAATGATTTATTTATCAAATTCTATTTAGGTGGTATAACAAGTATTGGCATAGAATATTTAAATAATAAAACTAAATATACTGAAGAAGAAATATTATCTTATATTAATAATTTAATACCAAAAGATATCGGTATATAAAAGATAATATATATCAAAGGTCCATATAAATTTGATTTATTTCTATTGCTTTTAACTCTAATTTGTGTTATTATTAGTATGTAAGCAAGAAAACTTGCGTATATTAAAAAAGGGAAACATTCAGTTTCGTTATGTTGAATGCCTACCCAAAAAATGTTAGTAGACATTTAATTCTAACATAATTGTTAAAATTAGATGTCATTTCTTTATTACAATAATCAATACGATTAAAAGTAGTAAAATGAGAGAGATGAGGCGTAGAATGCAAATATTGTATTCACGTTTTTTCATTTCTTCAAACCTCCTTTCTTTAAAAGATGGAGGTAGACATCCAACAACTGAATATTTCCTATCGATAATATTATCATAAATAATTGTCCTCTTCAACAAATTTCAGAAGAATTATACAAATATTATTTAAAATATCTCTTGACCATATTATTCCATTTTAAAAACTCTATTACATTACATAATAGAGTCTTTATTTTAATAATTTTCTTTTTTAATTTCAAAATAGCTTTGAGGATGATTACAAACAGGACATACCATTGGTGCTTTCTTACCAATAACAATATGACCACAATTACGACATTGCCATATCATATCACCATCACGAGAGAATACTACACCATCATTAATATTATCAAGTAATTTACGATATCTTTCTTCATGCATTTTTTCAATTTTAGCTACCATTCTAAATTTATTAGCAATAAGTTTAAATCCTTCTTCATCAGCAACTTTAGCAAATTCTTCATACATATCAGTCCATTCATAATTTTCACCATTAATGGCATCCTCGAGATTTTCTAAAGTACTAGGAACTTCTCCATTATGAAGTTCTTTAAACCATAATTTAGCATGTTCTTTTTCTTGATTTGCTGTTTCTTCAAAGATTGCTGCTATTTGTTCATATCCATCTTTTTTAGCTTTACTAGCATAATAAGTATATTTATTTCTAGCCTGGCTTTCTCCAGCAAAAGCACTCATTAAATTCTTCTCTGTTTTACTACCTTTTAATTCCATTTTTTATCCCTCCAATTTTAGTTTATAAAACACAATAATATTATAACAAAGAACAAAAAAATATGCTACTTTTATTGACAATTTTTTTGTATAATAATTTATGGAGGTATTTTATGCAAAATGTTAATGTTGTTTTAGGAGCATTTTATGGAGATGAAGGAAAGGGAAAAATAATTGATTATTTATCAAGTAATAGTAAATACGCTGTTAGGTTTTCTGGTGGTAATAACGCCGGCCATAGTATCGAAGTAGATGGTAAAAAATTTGCTTTTCACCTACTTCCTAGTGGTATTTTAAATAAAAATATTAAGGCCATACTATCAAATGGTGTGGTAATTGATCCTAAAGTATTACTTGAAGAAATTGATAATTTAAAAAAGAATGGTTATAAGGTCGATAATTTATATATCAGTGAAAAAGCTCATGTTATTATGCCTTATCATATTATGATGGATTCCCTTTTGGAGGATGCCAGAGGCGATAATAAAATTGGTACTACCAAAAGAGGAATAGGTCCTGCATACTGTGATAAATATGAACGTTGTGGTATCCGTATGGAAGACTTTATTAGTGATAACTTTAAAGATTTATTAAAAATAAATATTAAAAATAAAAATATTATTTTTAAAGCTTATGGATATCCTGAACTTGATTTTGATAGTGTTTATAACGAATATAAAGAATATGCCAAGAAATTAAAAAAATATGTAACTGATACTACTACGATGTTACACACTGCTATTAAAAATAATGAAAATATTTTATGTGAAGGAGCTCAAGCAACACTTCTTGATATTGATTTTGGAAGTTATCCATTTGTTACTAGTTCTAATCCAACTATTGGTGGTGTCTTAACAGGTACAGGAATTGGCGCTAAATATATAAATGAAGTAATTGGTGTTATTAAAGCCTACTCATCTCGTGTTGGTGAAGGTCCATATGTTACTGAAGAAAATAATGAAACTGGTGATATGATAAGAGAATTAGGTCATGAATATGGAACAACAACTAAAAGACCAAGAAGATGTGGATGGCTTGATATCCTAGCCCTTAATTATGCTGTTATGGTAAATGGATTAACATCTATTGCCATGAATCACTTAGATACCATTGGTAAACTTGATAAAATAAAACTTTGTGTTGCTTATAAATATCAAGGTAAAATTGTTAAAGATTTTAGAACTAATATGGATTTCTTAAAAAATAGTACTCCAGTTTATGAAGAATTTCCTGGTAACTTTGGTGATATCTCAAATTGTAAAACTTATGACGAATTACCAGATAACGCTAAAAAATATATAGAAAGAATTGAAGAGTTAACAAATACTCCTATTAAATTTATTGGTACTGGTGCAGGTCGAGATAATATCATCGTGAGGTAATTATGGATAATTTACTAAACATTTCCCCAGTTGATGGAAGATACCATGAAACTACTAAAGAACTTTCTAATTATTTTAGTGAATATGCTTTAATTAAATATCGCATATTCGTAGAAATTAAATGGTTAATATATTTATTAGATAAAAAAATATTAGATGATAAAATAACAAATACTGAAAAAGAAAAATTATTAAATATTTATAATAATTTCAATTTATCAGAAGCTCATAAAGTTAAAGATATTGAAAATACTATTAAACATGATGTTAAAGCTATTGAATATTATTTAAGAGATAAATTTAAAGAATTAAATCTAACAAGACTTAATCCCTTTATTCATATAATGTTAACTTCAGAAGATGTGAATAATGTGAGTTATAACCTAATGATTAAAGATACCTTAAATAATATATATTATCCTAAATTAGAAGAGTTTTTAAATATTTTAGATAATTTATCAAATGAATATAAAGAAACTCCAATGCTTTCTCATACTCATGGACAAGTAGCTACCCCAACAACTGTTGGTAAAGAAATAAAAGTATTTTCCTATCGTATTAAAAGTATTTTAGAATATTTAAAAAATATTAAATTAAAAAGTAAATTCTCAGGTGCTGTAGGTAACTACAATTGTCACATAGTAGCTTTTCCAAATATTAATTGGATTGATGTCACTAAAGAATTTATAGAATCTTTTGAATTAGAATATAATCCTTTAACTACCCAAATAGAATCTCATGATATATTGTGTTTACTTCTTAGTAACATCAAAATAATTAATAATATTATTAAAGACTATAATAGTGATTCTTGGTTATATATTAGTATGGGATATTACAAAGAGAAATTTAATAATAAAGAAGTAGGATCAAGCGTTATGCCACATAAAGTAAATCCTATTAATCATGAAAATTCGATGGCTAATATTGAAATTGCTAATTCCATAATCGATGCCTTAGTTAATAATTTATCAATTTCTAGAATGCAAAGAGATTTATCAGATTCATCTAAACTAAGAAATCTTGGTGTAATCTTCTCCCACACATTAATTAGTATTAATCAAAGTATTATTGGTAGTAATAAAATAACTATTAATAAAGAACTACTTGATGAAGAACTTAATAATAATTATATTGTTTTAAGTGAAGCCATACAAACAGTTTTAAGAAAAGAAAAGAAAGATAACGCTTATGAACTATTAAAAGAATTATCAAGAGGACATACTGTTAATAAAGAAATAATAACTAAATTTATTAAAGATTTACCAATAAAAGAAGAAGATAAAGAAATATTACTTAAATTAGAACCATCTAATTATATTGGTCTTGCAAATATAATAGTAGAAAAAAATAAATGATGTATCAATTACATCATTTTATTATACAAAATTTTCTAGAATACTATTTTCAACATATAAATACTCTTTATTAATTTTAAGATACTTTCCATCATCTATTAATAATCCTTCTTTAATTAAATCTTTAATATTATATAAACTTAATATATCAACATGATATCTATTATAAAAATCATTTTTATTAATACCTTTAATTTTTCTAAAACCTAAGATTAAAGCATAAGAAATCGTATCTTCATTACTTAATATTTCTTTATTAATTATTCTTTTTTCTAAAAAATAACTAGTAAATGATTTCGTATTTTGATATCTAATATTATCTATATAACCAGAAGCTCCTATACCAAATCCATAGTAATTTAAATTATTCCAATAAACTAAGTTATGCTGTGAATATGTTTTATATTTAGCAAAATTACTTATTTCATAATGTTCAAAACCATTCTTTTCTAAATAGTTATCAATATAGTCATACATCTTTCGATCAAAATCATCACTTATTCTTTTATCATTATTTATTCCAAGCAAAGTATTATCATGTATTTCTAAGGAATATGTTGATATATGATTAATATCTAAAGATAAAAGATTATTAAGGTCTTTTTCTAAATCATGAAGAGTTTCATCTTTCATTCCATATATTAAATCTACCGAGATATTAGAAAAACCCATATCTTTTATTAATTTAATTTTATCTTGAACTAATTTAAAATCATGCCTACGATTTAAATATTTTAAATATTTATTAATAGTACTCTCTACCCCAATACTTATTCTATTAATACCCATTTCTTTATAAAACAATAATTTATCTTTTGTAATATCATCAGGATTAACTTCTATCGTAAATTCAATATCACTAGATAATTTAAATATTTTTATAATATCATTTAATTTATTTAAATTATCAATACTTAAACTACTAGGACTACCACCACCAATATATAAAGTATTAATTATTTCTCCTTGATAATTATTCTTTACTTCAAGAAATAGTGAATCTAAATATTTATTAACTAAATCATTATTATAATAAACTTTGGAAAAATCACAATAAGAACAAATATTATTACAAAAAGGAATATGAATATATACACTATTCGTCATTTATTTCCTCATTAGATAATACTGCTAAGAAAGCATCTTGGGGTATCATTACCGTTCCTAGTTGTTTCATTCTCTTCTTACCTTCTTTTTGTTTTTCAAGAAGTTTCTTTTTTCTTGATACATCGCCACCATAACATTTAGCTAGAACATCTTTTCTTAAAGCTTTAATATCACTTCTTGCAATAATCTTACTTCCAAGAGCTGCTTGAATAGGTACAACAAACATTTGTCTAGGTATTAATTTTTTCAAATTTTCAACAACAACTTTCCCTCTTTGATATGCAAAATCTTTATGAACAATTGTTGTTAAAGCATCAACTATTTCTCCGTTAATTAAGATATCCATCTTGACTAAATTACTTTCTTTATAACCAATAAGTTCATAATCAAAAGAAGCATATCCCTTTGTACTACTTTTTAATTTATCAAAGAAATCATATACTACTTCTGATAAGGGAAGTTCATAATGAATAATAACTCTTTTAGCATCAATATATTCTAAATTTATATAATTACCTCTTTTATTTTGACATAATTCCATAATTGGTCCAATATACTCCGCTGGTGTAAAAATATTTGTCTTGATATATGGTTCACTAACACTTGATATATTAGTTTTTTCAGGCATCTTTTGAGGCGAATCAATTCTTATTATTTCCCCATTAGTAAGTTTTACTTCATAAACAACACTTGGACTAGTAGCGATTAGTGGAATATTAAACTCTCTTTCAATTCTCTCTTCCACTATCTCCATATGTAAAAGTCCTAAAAATCCACAACGGAAACCAAAACCTAAAGCATGAGAGGTCTCTGGTTCAAAGGAAAGTGATGCGTCATTTAACTTTAATTTTTCTAAGGCATCCCTTAGATCATTATATCGACTTGTTTCTGTGGGATAAAGTCCTGCAAAAACTACTTGTGATATTTTTTTATATCCTGGTAACATATCCTTTGCGGGATTACTTTCTAAAGTTACAGTATCACCTATTTGTACATCATTAATACTTTTAATACTTCCCCAAAAGTATCCAACTTCACCACATACAAGTTTTTCTTTTTCTTTAACACTTGGAGTATAAACACCTACCTCTGTAACGTCATATATAGCATCAGTTGACATTAGTTTTATCTTATCACCCTTTTTTAATTCACCGTTTTTAATTCTTGTTAAGATAATAACTCCTTTATATGAATCATAGATACTATCAAAAATTAATCCTTGTAATGGACTTTTGATATCACCTTTAGGAGCGGGAACACGCTTTATTATTGCTTCTACAAGTTCCTTAATTCCTACACCAGTTTTAGCACTGGTAAGAATTATTTCATCTTTACTAAATCCAAATGTATCCATAAGTTCCTTAGTTACTTTATCAACATCAGCATTTGGTAAATCAATTTTATTAATTACAGGAATAATTGTTAAATCATTATCAAGAGCTAAAAATAAATTAGCAAGAGTTTGAGCTTCAATTCCTTGAGCCGCATCAACAACTAGTATTGCCCCATCACTTGCAGCAAGACTTCTTGATACCTCATAAGAAAAATCTACATGACCTGGAGTATCTATTAAATTTAGAATATAATCTTCATTTTTATAATGATAATTTAATTCTACAGCATTAAGCTTTATAGTAATACCTCTTTCTCTTTCAATATCCATGCTATCCAACATTTGATTCTTACTATCATGAAGACTTACAGCATTAGTTATTTCAAGTATTCTATCAGCTATCGTACTTTTACCATGATCAATATGTGCAATTATGGAAAAATTTCTAATATTTTCTTGTTTAATCATTTTATCACTTTCCTAACATTCTTTTATATCAAATCGAATTACCAAATCCCATATAAATTTAATAATATTCTATCATTATTTTAAAAAAAAATCTACACCAACTATAAAACAATTATTTTCTATATTTTTTGCATATTATTTGTTTTTTAAAAAAAACTATTTAATTCAATCTTTGTATACCAATTATATTTTTGTCATTTGATAAAATACTAAGTTCTTTCCAAATAGTTGCATCTAATTTTTCCAATTAAATCATCATTTATTTTTGTAATACTTAATGGATATTTAATTACTTAGTTTCTATTTTCTCTTTGTCATCTATATAATTATAGTTCAATCTATTTTGATTTGTAACGATTGATTCACCCAGCAATTTCTCAATATCATCTCGCGTATTTTTGGCAACTTGTCCACCTCGTCTTGCAACATTAATATTTTCTTTTAGACCTTTTGGTTTAGTTTTCAATGATAGTCTCTTTGTTACTTCTTCACTAATATCAGTTAAAGATACCTCCAAACTATCCATATTATCTCTTAATGATTCTTTTCTTAATCCTTTATATTCTTTATACTCTTTAGCAGTCATACCAGACCATGTTTTATATATTTCATTTGTTAATATAGCATATTCTTTTCCTTCTGTTATTCCGCCTTCTTTCCAAACATCAGTTAATCCTTTTCTTTCTTGAATTCCATGTATTCTTTTAGAAATCCATACTTCATCATAACCTTTAGTTCGATATAAATCAATTGATCTTTGAGCGGCAATAGACGGATCAAATATTTCATCTATTCTTTCACTTCCCAGTTTTGCAAGCCATTGTTTAACTGGTTCAGCATTCTTACTTGGAATTGATTCAATAATTCTAAACATTTCCTCGATATCACATACATCTGTCATACGATATTTACCATCTTGAGATTTTAATTTCAACTGTCCGATTTTTTCGGACACTTCATTTCCCTCTTGTATTAATTTACGTTTTAAATCACTCCAATATTTTCTTGGTCTATCACTTCCTGACAAAATACCAACCAAATCAACAATACTTATAAAATATTTTTCTTCTTCACTATTCCAAATAGTTCTTATTGTTTCATTATTAAATATTTTATTTATTAAATGCATTTTATCCTGATTCATATTAATCCTCCTTTATTTTTGTAATACTTAATGTATAGCCAAATGGTTCTAGTATTTTAATTAATGAATTAATTTGTGGATGATTTCTTCTTGTTTCAATAGCTGCAATAATTTCTCTTACTGTATTTGATGCTTCTCCCATTTCTTTTTGAGTAAGTCCCAGTTCTCCTCTTAATTTAATAAATTCACATATTAAATTGTATTCAAGTTCCATTACCCTTTCTTCATCTTTAAAACTTTTCATTTTATCACCTCGTAATTAATATACTACAAAAAATCATAGTAGTAAATACCTTACACAAAATTTTACAAAAAAACTCAGAACTAAGTCCAAGTTTTACACTAATATGGTGCCGACTGAGGGATTTGAACCCCCGACCTACGCGTTACGAGTGCGTTGCACTACCACTGTGCTAAGTCGGCAAATAGAAAAGATTACTTTTCTATTTTAAAGCATCTTTTCTTGAAAAATTTAATCTTCCTTTTTTATCAGTACCAATTGCTTTAACTAAAATTTCATCTCCTAGTTTAACAACATCTTCTACCTTTTCTACATGGTCTTTAGCTAGTTTTGATATATGAACTAATCCTTCACATCCAGGCCATACTTCAACAAAGCATCCAAAATCTTCAATTTGAACAACTTTAGCAGAGTAAATCTTTCCTTCTTCAACTTCTCTTGTTAAATCAAGAATCATTTGTTTAGCCTTGTTAATTACATCTCTATCCATATGATAAATCATAACACGACCATCATCTTCAAGTTCAATCTTAACAGCTCTTACATCATTAACGCTATCAACACCACTGGTTTCACAAATAATTTTTGTAATGGTGTCTCCACCTTTACCAATAACATCTTTAATCTTATCTGGATTAATCATAAATGTTTCCATCTTAGGTGCATATTTTGATACATCTTCTCTTGGTTCTTTAATAACACTTTCCATTAAATCCAAGATTTCCATTCTAGCGTCCTTTGCTTGATATAAAGCTTCTTTTAATATTTCTTTCGTAATACCTTTAATTTTGATATCCATTTGAAGTGAACAAATACCATTTCTTGTACCGCCAACTTTAAAGTCCATATCACCAAGGTGATCTTCCATACCTTGAATATCAGTTAAAATAGTATAATCTTTTCCATCTTTTGATGTAATTAATCCCATAGCAATACCAGCAACAGGAGCTTTTAATGGAACACCAGCAGCCATTAAACTCATACAGCCTGCACAAATAGTAGCTTGACTAGATGACCCATTACTTTCAAGGATTTCAGAAACAACTCTTACAGTATATGGAAATTCTTCTTCACTAGGCATAACTTGAGAAAGACATCTCTCTCCTAATGCACCATGACCAATTTCACGTCTTCCAGGACTTCCATATCTTCCTGTTTCTCCTACAGAGAATGCAGGGAAATTATAATGTAACATAAATCTTTTTTCAGTTTCTAAACTTAATCCATCTAATATTTGATTTTCATTAATAGCTCCTAATGTAGTAACTGCTAAAGCTTGAGTTTCACCTCTTGTAAATAAAGCCGAACCATGTGTTCTTGGAAGTAAATCAACTGCCGCACTAAGAGGACGAATTTCCGTCATACTTCTTCCATCACTTCTAGTTTTTTCATTAACAGTAATACTTCTAAAAATATCATATTCAATATTTTCAAGAATTAATTTAACTTTCGTTAACAATAAATTAAGTTCATCGTCTTCTAATTTATCTTTATTTTCTTCTTCATATTTAGATACTACTTCTTCTTTAACAGCATCAATCGCTGCATATTTTTCAAGTTTTTCTTTGATTCTCATAGCAGCATCTAATTTGTCACTAGCAAGAAGAGTTATCTCCTTAACTAAATCTTCATCAAGTTCAATATGTTCATATTCCATTTTTTCTTCACCAATTTCATTAATGATTTCTTCTTGGAATCCACATAATTCTTTAACAGCCTCATGACCAAACATAAGTGCTTCTAACATATCATCTTCAGATACTTCTTTTGAACCTGCTTCAACCATATTAATAGCATACTTAGTACCAGCAACAGTTAAATCAATATCACTAAGTTCTAATTCATCTGGTGTAGGATTAATAATAAATTCACCATTAACTCTTCCTACTTTAACACCAGCAATTGGTCCATCAAAAGGTATCTTACTGATACTAGTACATAAACTTGATCCAAACATTGCTGTTAACTCTGGAGAATTATCCGTATCTACAGATAAAACAGTATTAACTACTTGTACTTCGTTTCTAAAATCCTCTGGAAACATTGGTCTCATAGGTCTATCAATCATACGAGCAGCCAAGGTTGCAGCATCAGTTGGTCTTCCTTCTCTTTTAATAAATCCACCAGGTATCTTACCAACAGAATATAATTTTTCTTGGTATAAAACCATTAATGGAAAAAAATCAGATAATATATTAGCCGTTTTACTAACAACAACTGTTGATAAAATAACCGTATCACCATATCTAACTAATACTGCTCCATGAGCTTGTTTTGCAAGTTCCCCATGTTCTACAACTATTTTTCTTCCTCTAAAATCTTTTTCAAATACTTTTTTCATTTATTCACTTCCCTTTTCTAAAATTAAAGACACTATTAAAACAGTGTCTATTTTCTTAAACCTAATTTTTTAACTAAATTTCTGTATCTTTGTACATCTGTTTTTGCTAAATAATTTAACAAACTTTTTCTTTGTCCAACCATTTTTAATAATCCACGATTAGAATGAAAATCATGTTTATGAACCTTTAAATGTTCATTTAAATCATTAATTCTTTTAGTTAACAAAGCAACTTGTACTTCAACAGATCCAGTATCATTATCATCTAACTTAAAATCATTAATAATACTAGTTTTTTCTTCTTTTGTTAAAGCCATAATATCCTCCTTATTTATTATTCGCAAGTTCTGAGTAAAAGACGAGGCATCAAATACCAAGAACAAGTAACATTAATAATATACTCTAATTTACCAAGAAAATCAATACTTTTTAAAAGAAAAAAGTTAGAAATCACATTTCTAACTTATATTCTATATATTTTTACTCTTATTATTGTATCTAACAACAAAGTATATACCAAATACACTCATAACAGCTACAGCTATATAAACAATTGTTTGAACATTCAAAGAAGTCATAGGTACATCAGGAGTATAACCACACTTATTTCTATCAATTATATCTTTAACCAATTGATAAGAATCATCATCACTATAATCTCCCCATACATAATCGCTTCCATTATAATAACATCCATAATTAGAACAATAATCTTGTTCAGTAATACCAGCTACAAAATAATAATCACTTTTATTAAAATAATTACCCCAATAATATTTATTATCATGTAAGAAGCAACCATTATCATCTTTTGCACATTTTACAGAAGTATCCATATCAGGAACTTTTATATATGTATCATCTGGTGGAGTAACATCCCACACAAACTTATCACCATTAGAATAACATGCAGCATCATCATTCTTTTTACATTTACTTTCATTTGTAATAGAAGCAACAAAAGTATAGTCAGAATTATTTTTATATTTACCCCAATGATATTCACCAGATTTATCAATGTAGCAAGCATCCTCTTCTTTTTTACATAATGATTGTGATAAAATATTATCAACCTTCTTATATCCACTTGGTGTTGAATTTGCCCATTTATAATCTGTTCCATCACTATTTACAAAACACGCATAAGCTTTACATTCAGACTGATTTTTACCACTAATTAAATATGGATATGAAGAACTACTTCCAGTTGCCCAAACAGCAGAAGTGGCATTAATTAAATCCTTTGCATTTGCATAACATGCATAAGTTGTTTTAGGAGGATTGCTTGGCGTTGGCGTAACAGATGAACCGCCACCGCCACCACCACCTGTTTCACATCCTCTTGTCCATTTAACAGTGTAACATTGTTTTTCAGAATCCCAGTTGCTGTAATACTCTGAAGCACCTGCAATATCAGCCTTCAAAAATGAATTATAACTTACACCATTCTCACTTACACAAATATTACGAGTATCGGTCCAATCAGATGTTAATGTTACACTAGAACCAGACATAGAATTTGAACCAGATAAAGACGCAGTAGGTGTTGAACTTTGATTACATCCTAAATTTGGATAAACATGAAATGAGTATTGTGAACTCCTACTAGAACCAACAGTAACAGATCCAGGAGTAACGCCTCCATTTGTTGCCGTTACTTTTAATGTTCTTCCAGCACAATTAGTACCTTCAACATTTACAAAAACAACATAATATGAATTTGATGAATATGAATCAGCATCATGTGATACTAGACTAGAACTTGTCGAAACACTCGTAATTTTACAACTACCAGAACTATCTGAATCTTTATCATATACATTTATGGTAACACTATTAGAGGTACAGGTACCAGATGATCCAGTAACCGTCAATGTACCAGAATTATCTGATTTAACCTTAACATAATTGCCATCCACATCTCCACCACTAGAGGAACTAAGTGTTGATCCATCACCAGCTTCAAATGTACACATAATAGTCTCTCCAGTAGATAACACAGTAGAAGGACATCTTAAAGTACACTCTTCTTCACCAGATGAATCACCTGAATTTTTCTTCAAACAAGAATCTTTATCTAAAGATACAATATATTTATATGACGAATCACTACCATACACACCCCAAACATACGTTCCACTAGCATCCTTATAACATGCAGATCCATAGTTTGAAGATAATGCATTACATGAAGCAGCTGACGTTATATTACTTTGTGTTGTTTGCAAACTTCCAGTACATATCGTAGCCATTGAACAATGTCCACTTGCAAGATTACAGCAACATTTATACGTTGGACAAGAACCACTACTAACATTTTCCCCAGATAATGCTTTAGTTTTACATTCGGAAGCATCACTTGATGTTATACCATTAATACAACAAGGCGCTGTAATACTTGTTTCACTTACGCATTTACCATTTATCTTTACATATCCACTCTTACATACACATGCTGTATTATCAGAATTTGGCTCAGAATTACTATCAATTGCACTACATGTAGTACAAACTCCACCATTTCTTACTTGAGAACTACCACAAGTAATGTTTCCTATACATTGAGCATATGTATCGTAATTATTTCTAGAATTATCACATTTTGAACCATTTACAGTTACGAATGAACATTTATCACTTTGAGTCAAAGACCAACATTGAATAGAATTTCCATCAGGTGTTGGTGTTGGATTAGTACATGCTCCTTCTACTGCTAATGCTCCTATCGTAGTACAAGACAAATTGTTATCTATTTGAATTGTTGTTCCATAATAACAACAATTTTTCTTAGTTGATGAAGGTGTCGGTGTTGGATTAGTACATGCTCCTTCTGCTGCTGATGCTCCTATCGTAGTACAAGACAAATTGTTATCTATTTGAATTGTTGTTCCATAATAACAACAATTTTTCTTAGTTGATGAAGGTGTTGGTGTCGGCGTTGAATCTTTTATACATGATCCTCCTGATGATGATGCATGGTATCCTGATGCACATTGACCACATATACAATTACTTGATGTTCTTACTGCATATGTTGAACAATTTGCTATTGTACATGTATTTGTTGCTGGTGTTGGTGTCGGCGTTGAATCTTTTATACATGATCCTCCTGATGATGATGCAT
>CAMVAF010000014.1 GCA_947165365.1 uncultured Clostridia bacterium
AAAGAATGGAAAAAAAATTCGAAAAAATACCACTTGAAGAAGCAAAAAAATTTGGACGTGAAGAAGGTCGTGAAGAAGGTCGTGATGAAGGACGACAAGAAGGTCGTGAAGAAGCACAAAAAGAAATCATTTCTAACATGTTAAATCTAAATATGCCTATTGATACTATATCAAAGGTTGTTGATTTATCTAATTCTATGGTAGTAGAAATAATTAAAACATTAAAAAATGATTAATATCAAATAAAAAATGTCGATTTGAACTCGGCATTTTTTTATTTTAAGTTATTTAATCGATATTCAATACTATTAATAATATTATTATCTGTAACAAATATTAAATCCGTATCACCCTTAGTATATGTATATTTATTACCTTCTTGGTTGTATTTATTTCCATATACTTCAATAGCATCATTCATTTCATCATATAATGAAATACCTTCATTTGTTTTGATATTTTCTCCAGTAAAATAAATAGAATAAACTATTAAATCACCATTTTTATTACCATATGTTTCTATTTCTAAATCATCATAAATATAGGTAATATCTTTATCACCAAAAGCACAGTTTTCACTTTCAAAAAAATCTTTGTATTCTCCATAACTTTCTTTAGTAAATACCCTATTCAAGAATAATTCTTTATCTTGATATTTTAATGTAAATTCTTCCACTTTTCCACAAGCAGTTAATAATATAATTCCTAATATTAAACTAATTATTTTTTTCATTTATTTCCCTCTCATATCTTTCTATCTTTTTTTCATATTCCTTATTTATTTTATCATTACTATGGTGATCTTGTAAACCATATTTATCTTTTAAAATATTTCCAAAATATCTTGTTATCTTTTTTGCTCCATTTAAATTTAAATGTGTTCCACTATCATATGTATCAGTTTGATAATCGATATTAATATCCATTTCTAAAAAATTATAATATTCTAGATTGTTTTTAATGGAGTAATCCTTTATTTGTTTATCATATTCACTATACCAATATGGATAAGCTGTAGGAGATTTTTCTAATATTAATCTAATATTATTATCTTTACATAAATCTCTTATTTTATCTAAATATTTTATATTTTCTTTATTAATTTCATAACTTGATAAATTCTTTTTTGTGGGTAATACAGTTAGTGGTTTAACATTTTGATTAATTAAAAAACCATTATGTGATACTACTTCATCTTTAAATAAATATTTTATATCATCACCATTTAAACTAGTTATTCTATCATGATATCTAAGTATTGGAAAAAGATATGTTAAAAAGTTTTCCTTATCCATTTTAGAATACTTATATAATTCATATTTTTCCCTACTTAACTTCATTTTATCTAGAATTAATCTATTATACTCTTCTTTAATTTGATTAGTATTAACAATACCACCTACTGATAAAATAACAAGTTTCGGTTTTTCATATTTTAAAGTTTCAGATAAAATATAATAACTTTGTCCAATAAGTTGTCTACTACTACCCCTAACAAACGAAGTAATTCCATATTCTTTATATAATTCTATTGGGGAAAAACTAGTATATGTTTCACAATCTCCTAAAAAAATAACATCATGATTATTTTCTTCATAGTAATAATCACTAATAAAACTTCCTTCTGGATAATCATTAATATATTTTAGGGATACTAATTTACCAGATACTATAATTATAATAAAGAAGATTATAAATATTAAAAATATTTTGATATATTTCATTTTAAAATCCTCCATAAATAAAGTTATTGGTATTAACATTTATTCCATATCTACCAAATAATAATACCATAAAGACTATTAATAAAAGAATTATTATTTTGCTATATAAATTATTGATATTTTTTAAAATATTCTTATTTTCATAAAGAATAATTATTGCTAATGATAAAACAATTATAAGATAATGATAGATATTTAATCCTAAATTTAAAATATTAAAATTACTTAAATTAAAATCCTTAAAAATAGAAATAAACATCTTGATAGATAAAAATGTATCATTATAAATAAAGAATATCCATAATATTGAAATAAAGATAAATACTAAAAAATAATTTACATATTTATTTTTGGTTTTAATATTTAAAATAACTAAAATGCCATTAATGAATCCCCAAAGTAAATAGTGTATTCCATGCCAAAGTCCTGATACTAAAAATGTTATTATAATATTAATTTTATTTTTTATTTTACTAACGCGATTTCCTCCTAAAGGAATATAAATATAATCTTTTAAAAAATTACCTAAACTCATATGCCATCTATTCCAAAATTCTTTGATACTTTCGCTTTTAAATGGATGATTAAAATTTTCTATTAAATCCATATTAAATAATTTAGATATTCCAAGAACAATATCAATTCCACCAGAAAAATCATTATATAACATAATAGAATAAATAAATAAACTAAATAACACATAAAGTCCATTGTAATTTAAATTGGTAGCTACTGTATTAATAATAATCATTAAGTGATTTGCAATAACAAATTTCTTTATTAAACCAATACCTATTCTTAATAGTGATGAATAAACATTATTTTTTTTGAAAGATATTTTATTTATTTCTTTATAAAAGTCATTATATCTATTAATTGGACCTATAAATAAACACGGAAAATACATACTAAATAATAAGAAATCACTTAAATTATGACATTTTGGATATTTATTGTGATACATATCACTAATATACGATATAAGAGATAAAGTATAATATGATATACCAAGAGGTTGTAATAAATTAAGATTGGTAATATTTGTAATATATTTAAAAAATATAAATGGCAATAATACTATTAAATAAGTAATAACTATTAAAAAGAAATTTTTATTTTTAGTAATAATATTTCCTAATAAATAGGTAAAAATACTGGTTAATAGAATTATTAATAAATAATTACCATAAATAAAATATAATAAAATACTTAAAAGTAAAATTAATAATTTAATTATTTTGCTTCTGGCCATAAACTTCTATTCCAATCCCTTCCTTGAAGTGTAGAATGTCGTTCTTCATCAGACATAATACTTATTTTAGAGTGTCTACTTCCTGGTGTAGAATCCATATGTTTCCACGAACCATTTAAATATACCATATTCCAATAATGAGTTTTATCTGTAGTCCAGATAATTTTCGTACTATAACCTTTGTTCTTTAATAAGGCATCAAAAACATAAGCATGAACAATACAATTACCTACTTTATTAGTTAGTCCATACCATACTGGATCACTTCCGCCACTATTAGTATTATATTTGATATTTTTTCTTACATAATCTCTAATTGTTTCAGCATTACTACTTAAAGTACTTGCAACACTTTTAACTAACTTATTAGTATCTTCCTTATCATGATTAACAACTATTACTCTTTTGGAAGTTGTTTTATTCCCTGCTTTATCAGTTGATGTATAATATGCATAATAAGTTCCATAATGAGTTATATTTACTTTACTAGAATCAACTGTAAAATCCGTTTTTCCATCATTATCATCATAAGATGATACACCTTTTTTATAGTCTATTTTACTGTTTTTATTAACTGTTAATTTGGATAATCCAGAAATCTTTGGCCCTTTTGTATCTTTAATTATTTTTAATGTAGTTTCCTTAGTTACCGAATTACCCTTAATATCAGTTGCCATAATTTCTATTTTTTGTTCGCCAATATTATCATAATTAATATTAGTAATCATTTTAATATCAACTTTACTTACTTTATCTTTAACTGATTTTATAAAATCATTAGTAGATTTAATTTTCTTTCCTTTATAAATAGTTACACTTTTTAATATTAATTCTGGTGGGGTTTTATCCTCCGTTTTCATTACTTTAACATCTATTGTTGTATTATTTTTAGTACTATTAAGATGGTATTCACCAACTTCTCCCTTATTAATTTTATCAATATCATTTTGATTAATAGTATTAATATCTTCCTTATTATGAACTAAATCTTCTCTTTTTAAAATATTACCTTCTTCAATGGAATACTCTTTTTTTACCCATGCAATATGAAGAATAGATTTTTTTACTGTTTTATTATGATATATATCTTCTACATTAATAATTACTTCATAATCACCAAAATCACTAGTATCAACATCTTTTGTAATATCCACACGATATTCACTTTGATCTTCAACTTTTTCAATAAAATCATGAACATCTATTTGATAATTAGGACTTCTATAAATATCTTTTACTTCGATTGTTGGTGGGGTTGTATCTTTAATTGTAACCTTCTTTTGATAATCAAAAATAAAATACTTGATGTTTACAAAATATTCCCCTACTTTTTTCTTATCTACTTTTGTTAAATCAATACTAATATTTTTATTAGTACCATATCTTATAAAATCATTAAGAGTAACATCATTTCCTAATTCTACCACACTATCTTTGAACTTTGTTAAAAAATAAACTCCTGATACAACAATTATTAATATAATTATCATAACAATTATATATAATACTTTCTTCATTAAAACCTCTAATCAAAGAATAGTATATCATACCTTAAAAACAAAAATAAACCCCAAAAGAGGTTTATTTATCTATATGGACGTCAAGTTGATTATAAGGGATAACAATCTTTTCTTTATCAAATTCTTTTTTGATATTTTCTAATAAATCAAATTTAACATTAAATAATTCATCTTTCATTGTCCATACTCTAATAGTATATGTCATACTACTATCTTTATAGTTAGTTAGTCTTACAAAGATATCTTCATCTTTTAAAATTCTTTCGTCTTTATTAATAATTTTATTCAATGTTTTCTTAACTAATTCAATATCATTATCATAACTAACATCAATATCAATATCTAATCTTCTTTTATCTTTCATTGAGAAATTAACTACTGCTGAATTGGCCAAATTCCCATTAGGTATTGAAATTGTTCTATTATCTACTGTTAATATTGTTGTATAAAATAGAGATATTCCTTTAACAGTTCCAGAATCTGTATGCGTATCAATAAAATCTCCTACCCTAAATGGTTTAAAAGCAAGAATAATTAATCCGCCAGCGATATTAGAAAGGCCTCCTTGAAGGGCTAATCCTATAGCAACACCAGCACTACCTAAAAGGGTAATAATTGAAGTTGATGGAATACCAATAATCCCAGCAATTATTATAATTAAAATAATATATGATGTAATATTAATAAAACTTAAAAGAAATGATGATATTGTCTTATCAAGTTTATTAAATAATCGACCTTTCTTTAATCTTTTAGACAAAAATTTAATTAACCTACTACCAACAAAATATATAACAATAACATATATTAAATTTATACCAAAATCTACCCAAATCTGATTTAATTTATCAAATAATTTTTCCATTTACTTATTCTCCTTTTTTATTTTTTCACATATTTCATATAGTTTATTTAAAGCTTCAATTGCGGTCATATTAAGTGGATCTATTTTCTTTAATTCATCAATTATTTCATTATTTTTATTATCATTACTAAAATCAAATGTTGTTTGTAAAACAGTTTCTTTTTTAATAATCTTTTTATCTTCATATGTTTTTAAAATATCACTAGCTCTTTCAATCACTTCATTTGGAAGATTAGATAGTCTAGCAACATTAATACCATAACTTTTATCAATAGCTCCATCACATACTTTATGAAGAAATGTAACAACACCATTTTCTTCGCTTGCTGAAACATGAATATTTTTAATTCTTTTTAGGTTTTTACTCATTTTAGTAAGTTCATGATAGTGAGTCGAGAAAATAGTTTTAGCATGAATATGATTATGAATATATTCAAGTATTGCTTCGGCTAGGCTCATACCATCATATGTTGCGGTACCACGACCTAGTTCATCAAATAAGATTAAACTATTTTTAGTAGCGTGAGAAAGGGCCATATTAGCTTCTTTCATTTCTACCATAAAAGTACTTTCACCACCTACTAAATCATCACTTGCCCCAATTCTTGTAAAAATCTTATCAAATATGGGAATAACACATTTTTTACATGGAACAAAACTTCCTATTTGAGCCATAATAGAAATAATAGCAAATTGTCTCATATAAGTACTTTTTCCAGCCATATTAGGTCCAGTGATTAGTAAAATATCCGTATTCTTATCCATAATAATGTCATTAGGAACATAATCTCTTTTATTAACTTTTTCGACAACAGGATGCCTTGATTCTATTATTTCGACTATATTATCACTTGTTAATATTGGCTTAACATAACTATTTTCTTCAGCTACTAAAGAAAATGATAATAACATATCTACTTCACTAATAATTTGACTATCCTCTTGAAGTATTGGTATATATTCTTTAACTTTTTCTCTAATTTCGCTAAATAAAGAATATTCCATATTAATAATTTTTTCTTCAGCCCCTAAAATAATTTGTTCTTTTTCTTTTAATTCTTCTGTTATATATCGTTCGCCAGTAGTTAAGGTTTGTTTTCTAATATATCCATATTCTTCTTTAACATCTTTAATATTTCCTTTACTAACCTCTATATAATAACCAAATACCTTATTATAACCAACTTTTAAATTCTTAATGCCCGTTCTTTCTTTTTCTTTATTTTCAATACCAAGAATATAATCTTTACTGTTTTTTCTAATACCTTTTAATTCATCAAGTTCCTTATTGTAACCTTCTTTTATTAAATCACCATCATGTAAAGTCATTGGAGCATCAGGATTAATACTACTATCTAATAAATTAACAAGTTCATCTAATACTTTTAAATCTCTATCATATCCAATATTTTCTAATATTTTTTTTATATCTGGTAAATGTCTTATGCTTTCTAAAAGTTGTAATAAATCTTTTGCATTAGCATTACCATAACTTATTTTACCAGATAATCTTTCAAGATCATATACAGAATTCAATAATTTTAATAACTCTTCACGATAGATAAATTCTTTTAATAATATTTCAACATATTTATATCTTCTTTCTATTTTTTCTTTATCACATAATGGATTTAAAATATTATTTTTAAGAAATCTTCCTCCCATAGCGGTTTTTGTTTTATCTAAAAGCCATAAAAGTGAATACATTCTTTCATTATCTCTTATTGTTTCTGTTAACTCTAAATTTCTTTTAGTATGAATATCAAATTGTAAAAATTCTTCTTCAGTATAATGATTTACTTTTTTTAAATGTGTTAAAGATACTTTTTTAGTTTCTTTAATATATGAAAGTAAATGTTTAATACCAGAAATAATTCTTAGATCCTTTTCGTCATGATAAATATATTGATAATTATCATCATCACATAATGTATCAGTAATAGTTACTAATATATGATAATTAACTTTTAATAGATATATTAATTCTCGATCTACTTTATCATTACAAAGAAGTTCTTTAATATTATGATTAATTATTTCTTTAATTAAATCATCAGGATTATTTAAAATTAAAGAATTAACTTCACCAGTTGATATATCAGCATAAGTTAAGGTATAACTTTCATTTAAATAGTAGATACTACCAATATAATTATTACTTTTTTCATCTTCTAAATTATTAAGTAATGTTCCCTTGGTAATAACTTCTGTTACATCACGATCTACTATTCCTTTAGCATATTTAGGATCTTCCAACTGTTCACAAATAGCTACTTTATATCCTTTATTAATAAGTTTTGTAACATACCCCATATATGCATGATATGGTATACCACACATTGGTACACGTTCATCAAGTCCGGCGTTTCTACCAGTTAGTGTTAACTCTAGTTCCCTACTTGCTTTTTCAGCATCTTCAAAAAACATTTCATAGAAATCACCTAATCGATAAAATATAATGGTATCAGGATATTTATCTTTAATCTCTAAATAATGTAGCATCATTGGAGATACTTTACTTCTATCTACTTCGTTTCTTTTCATATCTTGCCTTTCTAACTTCTTTATTATATCAATTATTTATTATTAATTAAAGAAATTTGACAAAAAAAGAATGAGAAAACTCATTCTTAACTAGCAAGTGTTAAATATCCAGGGGTTGTTGTGGTATCAATTATAGCCATAGTTTTATCACTTTTGTACTATCAAAATTGTTTCTTAAATCAGTGGTACTTGTTACTTTTAAAGTTAGAGGTATTCTTTTATTATTTACTGTTATATGAACATCTTCTGCCGTTACAAGATATTCTACTCCATTAGGATATGCGGTATCTCCTTCAATATTTATGGTTACATTATTACTTGGATCAATGGTACCATTTTCAAATTCTTCAGTTGACATTGGAAAAATATTAGTTAAAGTTATATTACCATCTTGGGTATGATTAAAACTTATTCTTTCTACTTTTAAAGTATTTGCACTACCTGTTCTTGTATAATTAAAGAAGGCAAAACTTGTACCAATTACAATTACTGTTAATATGGCTACAAACATTACTGTTAAAATTACTTTTTTATTATTTTTTTATCATTAATATAACACCTACTATCATAATTATTTTATAAATTATAAAAAGAAAAAAGACTAATTTTTATTTTATATTAGTCTTTTACTTTATTTGACATATTATTCAACAACAGGTAATTCTTTTTTCTTATTCTTTTTTACTATCATTAATACTACAGCGATTATAGCAATAACAATTAGGGCAATAACAACATAAATAATAATTGGATTTATATTATATAAACAGAATGAGAATTCAATATTTTTATCACCTAAAGTCATTAAATTCCATTTAAGTTCTTTGTCGCTTGTTTTACTACTAGCGTTATTACTTTTAGCAGCATAAGGTAATTTTAAATTAAAACTTAAATCCATGTTGGCATACATACTAGGATCATTTAAACTAGATAAATCTAAATCAGTTGATTCATCTTCTCCAGTAGTAGTCAAAAGATCATTATCTTCAACAGGTTCTGTTTCATCAGGATTTTCGAAATCAAAATTATTTTCTTCTTCATCCATACCCATATTGCTATCATTCATATCAAATTTATATTTTGCAGTATAGGTATTTTTTAAAAATCCCTTTTCAACTTTGAACATATATTCATCTTTATGATCTTTTCCATCAAGCATACCAGATAAACTATATTCAGTATCCTTATCAGTACTTACTGTATCAATATTATCAATATGTTTGGTTATTTTAATACCTTTCATTTTACCATCTGTATAATCTTCAACAGTAAAACCTTGTTTCTTTAATTCCTCCTTTTGTTCCGCAGTAAAAGTTTCTCCACTTTCATTACTTTCTTCTCCACCCATAGCTGATGTATCAATAGCATAGATAATAGAAAAATCCATTGATTTATCCTTTTTGATTTCCATGTTAGCATTAAATTTAACACATCCAGTTAAGGTTAGAGTTGCTACTAATAGTAATAATACATTTCTAACTTTTTTCATCTTCCTATCCTTTCTACAAAGCATACTTTGTAATTTTATTATATCATAATAATTTAAGAATGAAATATTTTTTTTATATTTTTGACAACAATTTTACTATTCATCAATAATTAACTCTACACAATATTTTTTTATTTCTTTAATAAATATAGAAGGATTTTTTCGTGGTACTAGAATATATATTTTCTCTTTACATCTTGTTAAAGCAACATAAAACAATCTTCTTTCTTCTGCATATGGTGTCTCCTCATAAAAAGTATTAAACATCATTGAACAACTAAATTCTTTTATCTTTGATGGAAAGCCTAAATAACTATCACTCATATTTAATAATATAACATTCTCTGCCTCTAATCCCTTAGCTTTATGAATAGTTAAATACTTAATATTATCACTTTTATTTATTATATTTAAATCCTTATTATATCTTGATAAAACCATTATATCTTTCTTATCTTCTAAATACAAATAATTTAGTAAATCATTATATGTTTTTTTTAAATCACTATAATAGACTAATACAACAGGATACTTAAGAAGAAACTTGGCATATATTTGTTTTCTTAATTGATAAGGATTCTTTAAAATAAATTTTTTAGCAATTTTAATAAGTTGATAAGAATTACGATAAGTATTTTTAAGATCTATTCGATAGCTTTCCTTAAAATATTTTTTAAAATCAATAAATAACGATAAATTACTACCTGAAAAGCCATAAATAGATTGATAGTCATCACCAACACACATAATCCTTCCATTGGTTTTATTAATAATTTCTTTAATTAAATCAAATCTTATTTTGGAAATATCTTGATATTCATCAATAATAATATATTGGTATTTTTTCCTTATATTATGTTTTTTAACCATGTTTTTTGCATAAATAATCATATCATCAAAATCAATTTTATTAATACTTCGAAGTTCTTCTTCATAAATATTATATATTTTTAGAGATATTATTAGAAATATTTTATCGTAATCATCATATATTTTTTTAACAACACTTTTTATATACTTTAAAGAATAATTATTACTTTTAATTTTTTTTATGAAAGAAATAATATGATATTTTAGTATATCTAATTTTCCATTATTAATTATTTCATCTATATTTGTAACACTAAAATATTCTAATAATAATTTTTGATATGGTATAAATAAATAACTTAAAAAGAATTCATCGACAATATATTTTAATAAATTATCCGATGATATTCCAAAATATTTTAGATTGTTTTTAATAATATTTAAAGATAATTTATGAAAGGTTAATATGTCCACATTATTCGATATTTTATTTTTTAAATTATTTACCGTTTCATTAGTAAAAGATAATACCAAAATATCACTTTCTTGATAACCCATAACATCAATTAAATATCTTACTTTTCCAACAATAGTTTTTGTTTTACCACTACCCGCTCCTGCAACTACTAAAAGATATTTTGAATCATTAACAATAACTTTTCTTTGATATTTGTCAAAATCTTTGTTTTCTTTACGCGAAAAAAAAGAATCAATTTGATTCTTCATAAACATCACCCATTATTAATATACAACTTTTATTATCTTCCTAATAAAAAATTAACAATACTCATGGTATCGAGTTTTAAAAAGAAAATAATTAAAATACCAATAACCAAAAATGGTCCAAAAGGAATAATATTTTCTTTATGACGAAATAATAATAGTAAAGATACTGGAAGAGCAATAAAACTCGCTAAAATAATCACTAATAATGAAAGAAATGGTTCAAGAACAACTCCTGATAAAATCATTAGTTTAACATCGGCACCACCAAGACACTCTTTTTTAAAAATAAACTCCCCAAATTTCATTATTAAATACATAATTACAAAGCAAATAAAACCGCTAAAAAGTGATAAAAGAAATACTTTAACTCCCATAAAAATTAATTTTATTAGTAAAACTAGAATAACGGGAATAAAAATAAATCTATCTGGAATCATCATATATGTTAAATCACTAACTGTTACTAATACCATTACACTAGAAAGTATTATTGCAATTAATAATTCATAATTAAATCCAAAAGAATAATAACTAACCGCGTACATTAGCCCTAGTGCTACTTCTGAAAATGGATACAATAATGATAGTTTTGTTTTACAATTTCGACATTTTCCTTTTTGAATAATATAAGAAACAACGGGAATTAACTCATACCATTTAAGTTTGTGACCACATTTTTCACAATGGGATGCTGGAAATATTATTGATTCATTCCTAGGTATTCTTGAAGCTAAAACATTGAAAAATGATCCAAAAACTAATCCTAATATAAAGAACATTATTAAATATAGTATTTCCATTAACTAATCACCTTGTACATTTCAAACATTGGTAAAATAATAGATAAAATAATGATTCCAACACTTCCTGCTAAGAAAACAATTAGAATTGGTTCTATTAAACTCTTGATGGCATTAACAGCATTACGGTGAAGATTATCATAATAATTAGCTACTTTTTCCATCATTACTGCAAGTTGACCTGTTGATTCACCAGTAACAATCATTTCATAAGCTACCAATGGAAATGCCCAGTGACCTTTAAAGGCATCTGATATTTTACCACCTGCATTTAAATTCTTTACTGTTTTTAAAATAATTTTACGATATACTTCATTTTCTGAAACATTTAAAAGTACATCCATACTATCAGTAATATAAACTCCATGTGATAGAAGTGAAGAAAAAGTTCTGGCAAACATAGAAACTTCACTATACATAATAATATTTTTAATAACAGGTATATGTAAATACAAGGTTTGCATCATTAATCTAAAACTGCGTACATTTTTAAATAAATAACGATATATCAATAAAATAATTATTAATATGATAAATATTCCTAAAGCATGATTTTGTAAAAATTCACTAAATTGCAAAACCCACACTGTAATTTGAGGAAGTTGGGCATCCATTCCCTCAAACATTGATTCATATTGTGGAACAACCCAAACTAATACAAAGGTAACAACTAAAATAGCAAATATTAAAACAACAATCGGATATGTCATTGCACTCTTAATTTGCTTTCTTGTAGTATCAATCGATGTATAATAATCAGCCATCTCTTCTAAAACATTAGCAAGATCTCCTGTTAATTCTGCACTTTTACACATATTAATTAATAATTTTGGGAAAACATGACCTTGTTTTGTTAAAGCAGTAGAGAAATTATCGCCACCTAATAAATCATATACAATGCCATCATATATTTTCTTTTTAGCAGGTTTTTCTGTTTGTTTAGCAAGAATTCTAACTGAATCAACAAGGGTAATACCTGCTCTTAAATAGGTTGCAAGTTGGGCCAATGCAAAACATAATTCACTAGTATTAATAGGATTACCAATATTTAAATCAATATCATATTTTTTACGAAGTTCAATTTTAATTATTTCAAGTCCTTGACTTTGTAAAAACTTTTTAGCAAGATCAATATTATAAGCATCAATATTACCTTTAATAATTTTTCCATCTTCTTTTTTAGCTTGATATTTAAAATGAAGTTTTTCCATAAGTTCTGATTCATGAATCTGCTCATTACTCTTTTCAAAACTACTTTTACGATTCTTAGCAAAAATATCATTACTATCCATATTTATAGCATTATCATCATCGATGACCATCATTTCTCTTATTTTTTTCTTTTTACCAAAAATAAAATAAATAACGGAAAACAAACCACGATATGCATAAGTTAATATATTATTCTTCATATTTCCCTCTATTCTATTATTATTTTATCATAATCTTTCTTTATTATCAATTAAAAAAGATATTTATTTTAAAATATCTATCACGCTATTCATCATACTTAAATCTTTATTTATTTTTTCTAATTTATCAGAAACTGTTAATTTATAATCTTTCTTCATCAAATCGTATAAAATATTAATAAATTTGGGATTTCTAATTAAATTTTTATAATAAAAAGAATTTTCTCTTAAATATTTTTTTAATAATATATCATTATTGATAATATTTCTTATTTCAAAATTCATTTCTAATCCTCAAAATATTTATATTTAGGTCTTTCTTCATAATTATTAACTTCTTCACTATTATTAACATCTTTAAAAACATCAATGGCTTTACTAAGTGATGTTAATGTCTTTTGGACAGTTTTTAAATCTATTCCTTTAAAAATAGATAAAATATCTTTAAGGGAAGTATTACCAATATTATTATCTTTATTTTTAAAATTATTCCATATACTATTATCCTCTCCATATAAATCATATATTTCATAAAATTGTTGCCAAGTCATTTTATTATTTATAACATAATCTACTAAATTAGGATTTTTTTTAACAAATTCTCTAAATCCATCTTTCCCCATATTACCACCAATATATTATATGAAATAACATAGATTTTACTACAGAAAAAAGAATCAAATTACTTTGACTCTTCAATTAATATTTTATTTAGCTTCATACCATGTTTTGCCATATTCAACATCAACTTTCAATGGTACCTCTAATTTATAAATATTTTCCATAACATCACGAATTAAATTACCCATAATTTCTACTTCATTATTAGGAACAGTGAATACTAATTCATCATGAACTTGAACAAGCATTTTCGAATTTAGATTTCTTTTTTCGATTTCATCTTGAATTTTAATCATAGCAAGTTTGATAATATCTGCTGCCGTTCCTTGAATAGGGGCATTAAGAGCCATTCTCTCTCCACTACTTCTTATTAAATAATTTTTATTTTTCAATTCATCAATAACTCTTTTTCGATTAAATAAAGTTTTAACATAACCATTTTGATATGCTTCTTTAAGAGTTTTATCCATAAACTCTTTTATTTCAGGAAAATGATTTAGATAATCATCAATAAACTTTTTGGCATCAACTAAATTAATACCTAAATCCTCTGATAAACCAAAACTACTAATACCATAAAGGATTCCAAAATTAACTGCCTTAGCATTTCTTCGCATATTTTTATCTACCATATCTAAAGGTATATGATAAATATCACTGGCAGTCTTAGCGTGAATATCCAAGTCACTCTTAAAAGCCTCTATCATATTTTTAGCATTAGCCATTGATGCAAATACTCTAAGTTCAATTTGGGAATAATCACTTGATATAATTATCGAATCATCATCAGGTATAAAGGCTTTTCTAATTTCTCTACCTTCTTCTGTTCTAATCGGAATATTTTGTAAATTGGGGCGTTCTGAAGATAGTCTTCCCGTTCTTGTTAATGTTTGATTATAAATAGTATGGATTCTTCCATCTGGTTTTATTTCATTAATAATACCAATAATATAACTACTTAGTATTTTACTATATTTTCTATAATCTAATATTTTATCAACAATTATTTCTTTTCCTTTTAATTTATCTAATATTTCTTTACTAGTACTATAGTTACCATCTTTAATTTTCTTTGGATAAATAATACCCATTTTATTAAATAAAACATCACCTAATTGTTTTGGAGAAGATATATTAAAAGTTACTCCACTAATATTATAAATATCTTGTTCAATGTTTTTTATCTTTTCTTCTATTTCTTCTTGCATTTTAAGTAAATAATTTTTATCAACCTTAAAACCAGTTATTTCCATATCTGCTAGAACATAAACTAAAGGAAGTTCAATATCAAGATATAATTTTTCCATATCTTCACTAGTTAATTCTTCATAAAATGTATTTTTATATTCATAAATAAAATTACTTTTTTTAATCATTTCTGGAATATAGATATTATCTTCTACTTCATGGATAGTTATTTCACTACCAAATTCTTTATCATAAAAGGTAATATCATAACCATATTGATTAGCAAGATATGCTATATCATTTTTAATATTTTTATTAAGAAGATAACCTTCAATCATCAAATCATGAATATTCTTATCTATTTTAATATCATATTTATCAAAAACAACTAACATTTTCTTTAAATCATAGGTATATTTCATTTTTCCATCATTAAAGATATTAGATTCTTTTAATAAATCAATTGGTATAAAATAAGAATTATTAAGAGAAGTAATACTTACCCCTAAACTTTTAGCATCATGATAGTTATACCCTACTACTTCAAGATAAATGGAATACTCTTTATCTAATTTTAAATCATTTAGATCATGAATAATTTGATAATTATTATTAATTACTTTCTTTTCTTCTTTCTTATCCATTTTCTTTAATAATGAGAAAAACTCTAATTCTTTTAAAATATCTGTATATTCTAGATAATTAATATCTTTAATCTTAATACTTTCTAAACTTGTATCAATGGGTACTTCTTTAAATATCGTTGCCAAATGATAACTTAAATAAGCCTTATCTTTATCACTTGCTAACTTATCATGCATTTTACCTTTTATTTCATCTAAATGATTATATAAATTATCAATATTTTTATATTCACTTAATAATTTAATAGCAGTCTTTTCCCCTATTCCAGAAACACCTGGGATATTATCGGAACTATCTCCCATTAAAGCTTTTAAATCTATCATATTAATAGGATCTACCATATAAGTTTTCTTAAATTCTTCTTTATCCATCATAATATAATCATGAGTTTTTAATAGTTTTACTTTTACATTATCATTGATTAGTTGTAATAAATCTTTATCGCTGGAAACAATTAAAGCTTGTTCATTAAGATTTGTTATTTTATTAGCAAAAGTTCCAATAATATCATCGGCTTCATAATTATCAATTTCAAGATGGGTTATTCCAAGTGCATCACATATTTTTCTTGATAGTGGAAACTGCATTTTAAGTTCATCTGGAGTTTCAGACCTTCCTCCTTTATAATCCGAGTACTCATTATGTCTAAAAGTTTTCCCTTTATCAAAAGCGATCATCATATATTCTGGGTTTTCTTCTTCTTTAATTTTATTAATCATATTAATAAATCCATATAAAGCATTAGTTGGAAAACCTTTAGAATTTTTCATTAAGTTACCATTATAAGCGGTGGCATAATAACTTCTAAATATTAAATTATTACCATCAACTAGAACTATTTTCATTTTTATCACCTTTTATATATTCAATTTCAATTATTACGTTTTCACCATAGTAATTCGATAAATCATATTTTGTTTTAATTAATTTATTATCCTTTAGTTCTAAAACAATATTATTATCATTACCTTCATTTTCCGTTTCTAAGATATCATTTAAATCTTTATTGGATATTGTAAAATAATATGTATTATCTTCTTTTTTTTCTAATTTAGAATTTTTAATTAATTTATTTAAATTATATAGATCAAAGAAATAAGAATACTGATTATCTTTGTAATTAGGATTATCTATTAAAATAGTTAATATTTCTTTATCATTAATTATTATTTTTTCTTGATAATTATTTTCATGATATTCTTTAATACTATCTCTTAAAATCTCATAAATAGTTACTTCTTTTAAATTTTCTTCTTTCTTTTCAATATTAACACTATTTTTTTGGTAAAATATAAACAAAACAATAAAAAAGATTAGATAAAATCCAAAAAACAAAGAATATTTTAAAGTTTTTTTATCTTTTATTTTATTCATTGCCAATCATTCCTTCATAGTTTTCTTTTTCCCCGTTTAAATATTCTTTAATCATCATTTTCTTTTTACCTTCTTTTTTTATTTCTAATAAATCAATGGTTCCATCCATTACTTTGATTGTTAGGTTATTCTTTGTTTGCGAAACAACCTCACCTATTCTTTTATTAGGATATTTATTATTTATATCATATGATACATCATAAACTTTAAATATTTTATTACCTAAAGTAAAGTAACTTACAGGATAAGGATTCATTCCTCTAACCTTATTAAAGATATCCCTTCCTTTATTATTAAAATCAATCTTTTCTTCTTCGTGGGTTATGTTATGACAATATGTTGCTTCTATATCATTTTGTTTAATTCTTTTATTAGTACCATTTATTATACTAGGTAATGTTTTAATTAATAAGGAACTACCTATTACACTTAATTTATCATGAATAGTACCTACGGTATCATTATCAGTTATTTTTATTTCTTCTTGTTCTATTATATCCCCTGTATCCATACCTTTATCCATATACATAATGGTAATACCTGTTTTATCATAACCATCGATAATTGCATGATGCAAAGGACTTCCGCCCCTTAGTTTTGGAAGGAGGGATGCATGAACATTAATACATCCATATTTTGGATAATTAAGAATTACTTCTGGTATTATTTGTCCATAGGCACAGGTAATAATGATATCTGGGTCCATTTTTAGAATATCATCGTATTCCCTTCTAATTTTCTCAGGCTGGAAAACTCTTATATTATTTTCTATAGCTACTT
Organism: uncultured Clostridia bacterium; assembly: GCA_947165365.1. GTDB lineage: Bacteria > Bacillota_I > Bacilli_A > RF39 > UBA660 > RUG12783. The sequence continues at coordinate 17,751 of CAMVAF010000014.1, forward strand.
GTTTTATAGGACTAAAAGATTTCTCTTTATTTTTGCCTACTATTTTATCAGGTTGTGTTACAACTCCTATTACAGTACAATTCTTTATTAATTCTTTTAACACTGGTACACTAAATTCTGGTGTTCCCATAAATATTACTTTTAATTCTTTCATAATTACCTTCCCTCTATTATTATATAAATCCATATGATTATAGAAATAACATTAACTATCCAAAAAGTTATTTTTCTTGTTTTATGATGAAATAATTTCATACCTACTATCCCCATAAAACATCCCCCAATTATTGATACGACATATAAACTTATTTCACTAATGCGAAATTTTTTCTTTATTGCAAGATATTTATCTAAACCATAAAAAAGAAAACTAATAATGTTGATTATAACTAAATACTCTATCATTATTTATTAACATAATTATAATAATTATATTCCTCCAATTTCATACTTAAATTCTCTAAACTATCATTTTCTTGATATAATAATGTTTGATTAATCGCAAAGATAAGTTCACTTAAGCTTTTATAATTTAAATAATTAAGACCATTCTCTTCCAGTATTTTAATATCTTTGTCGGATAGCATTAAATTATTTTCTCTAAGTTTTAAAAAATCATCTTCACTTGCCATTATTTTCATTTCTATCCCTCTTTTCTTTAATTAAGAATGATAATAATACCCCAATTGATATTGATAAATAGATAATATTATAATTATCAAAGATATATCCTAAGATAATACCTAATATTAAGAATATAATAACAATTATTAATAAAAACATGTAATTTCTTTTCTTATTAAATTTATTAACAATATCATATACTGATATAATTCTTTTTTCGAAATAAGATATATTTAAATTATTCTTAATTATTTTCTTAATAATATTGGTTGCATCGATGTTTTTGAATTTATTAACATTTTTGTTGATAATGTTTTTTATTTTATTCATTGTTTGGTATGATACTATAATATCAACAAAAGTAATGATAAAAATTAATATTGATAATACGTAAATAAGAGTATTATCTAAACTATTAATAAAGTTATTAAATATTGGTAATATATATCTTAATAGCAATAATCCTAAAGCACCAAAAGCTAAAGCATTACGAAGACATATTCTTCCATTAATATTAAATTTATCATTAGAATAATCCCACCATCTTACTTTAAACATTACTTCCATTAAATAACTTGTAATATACTCTAAAATACTACAAGATATCATACATAATAAAAAACAAAGAAAAGGACTATTAGACAAATCTTTAAAAAGAAGCATTAATATACCACCAAAGCCATATATTGGACAATATGGTCCTATTAAAAATCCACGGTTAGAGAATTTTCCATCATAAATAGAACAGACAATAACCTCAATAATCCATCCTATTATAGCAAAGATCCAAAATAATAAATATATTTTTAATATTTCCATAAATCACCTTTAGATAATAAATATTATACTAATTTTTTTATTGTTATTCAATAGAAAAATAATAGTTTCTTATTCTAATATTCATGAGTATTCCTATTAGAAAAACTAAATTAAAAAAATGTCAACATTATAATAAACAAATAATAATAACAAGATTATTCTTGCATTTACATTTAATATTTGATAAAATTATAAATATAGTAGAGGTGATAAAAATATGGATATTGCAGCAATTGAACAGGCGCTTGCAGAGTGTGAAGATAATATAAATTCTTTAAAAAGTGCTATTGATCAGTTAATGTCTGAATTAAAAGTTCAGAATACTCAAATTGAAACTTCATCAAATAGAGTTATTTCTACCCCAACATATAATCCAAATTATGTTTCATTATATTATAGTGGAAGTAATTATAATGTAGTAAATACTCCAAATATTTCAGTTTTGGATTTAGCAAAATTTATTCAACAATATAAAATTTATCAACGAGCACATGCAAATTATAATAATTTTGGAAATAGATGTCTTGGTGTTGCTAAAGCTTATGGAAGATCTTTGATGATGGGGAAAATTCCTAAAAACATTGATTCATTTTATGGGGGAGCATATACATATTTTGATGGTGGTAAGGGATATAAAAATAAAGATGAGGCTTTACAAGTAATTTATCAAGAAATATCAAATGGAAGACCTTGTGTTGTAAAAGTAACAACTCAAGCTGGAACCCGACATTTTGCTACAGTTGTTGGTATAAAAAGTCATGTTGGTAGTGCTAGCGAATTAAAAGAAGAAGATTTATTGATTATTGATGCATGGGATGGTAAGTTAGAAGCAATGGATAATAGTGTAACCGCTGATCGTCATCTTTTCAATGATAGAAATGGTTATCGTGTTGATAAATTACTACCATCAAAGTTATCTGCTAAGAAATAAGGAGTAAATATGGGATATACAAAGAAAAAGTTAGAAGGAATTTATTTAAAATGGTATGATACAATATCATCATATGCAGGTGTTAATCCAGTAATTAATAATTATTCATCACCAATATCCAGTAAAGTCAGTTCTTTGGATTGGCAAGGAGAAGGAAAAGACTCAGTTACTGGTTTAGTAAAAAGTATTGATTCATCATGTCAAGAATTATATACAGCCATATCTAATACAATTGAAAAAGTAAATTTATGTACTGGACCAATATATTCTAATCTTTGTGCGTTAAAAGATGCCTATGACGAATATAATGGTTTAGTAGATGCATATAATGTCGCAGTTGCAGAACTTAATAAAAAAAATCAGGGTAATAATCAAAATTAATGCGAGGTATAATGATGGAAAAAATTATAATGAGTGAGGGTGTTGCTAGCCAATTTAAAGGTTATTTACAAGCAACTTATGAATATCTAAATCAATGTAATACCGCAATTGATGATTGCAAATTACTATCTGCCTTAGGAGTTGAGAATAATATTGCCGAGATAAAAATTGCAATATATAATCAAAAAAATGATATTAGTAAAATTTCAAATTCTGTTACAGTGTATGAAGATAATATTATTGCTCTTGATAATCAACATGCCAGTGATTTGGAAGGTCTTTCTGATGAAGAAAGTAATGCTGATATAAAAGATAGTCAAGATTCAGTTAATAGTGCTGATGATAGTTCAGCGGTAGATGAATTACCAAAAGATGATACAGCTATAGAAACTATAGATGAAAAAATTGAAGTAAATACCATAGATGAAACAGATCATAAAAACGATAATACAATAAAAGATGATGGTAGCACTCTTTCGACAATAGATCAAACCGTAAATCCAAAAGATGATACAATTGCTGCAAATAGTACACCAATTATCGTTCAAGATGATGATAGTCAGTCTGATAACAGTAATGATGACTCTTATAAAACAAGCACTAATACTAGTAGTAGTAATACTAATAGCGAAAATACACAATATTATGGCAATACAACTTCATCAAGTAACACAAATAATGAAAATACTGTTAATGCTACAGAGCAAAAATACTTTGAATTTAGTACTGATGTTAATGATATGATTGATGCAGGAGATGCTTTTGCTAATTCTAAATACAGTTTAACTTACTATACCAATTTCCTATTATACAAATATGATATAACTGATGAAGAAATTGCAGAAAAAATATATTTAGCGATGCTTGAATACGGAAAAACATATTCCCAAAATCATAATGGTGAAAACCCACTATTAAGACAAAATGAAGAATTAATTATTTCTAGTATCTATAATATTATTAAGGAACAAGATAATTTTAACATTAACGATTACCCTATTTTTAAAAATTTAGCATAAAAATATAACGGGATAGATGATATCCCGTTTTAATATACAAAATTATCTTTATCTATCATAGATTATCTTTAATTAATTAAATTACCAGTAAAAACATTTTTAATTACATTTAACCATAATTTAAAGAAATTTTCTTTTTTTATTTCTTCATTGCTTACCAAATTTACTTGTTTAATAGTATTAGTACCATCTTTAACTAATAATTTTCCTATTACATCTCCTTTTTTTAGTGGTAACTTAAGATTATCTATTTTTATCTCACTAGTATATTCTTTTTTAGGATTATTTCTTTTTTGTAATACCAAAATATCTTTATCTAGCGTAACTGTTACTTTATTAGGATTTGCTTTATCAATATTTATCTCTTTTAGTATTTCACCTTTTTCCTTAATCTTAATCATTTCATATTGATTAAATCCATAATCCAATAATTCTTCTGTTTCTTTATTTCTTACTTTGCCTTCTTTTTCTCCTAAAACAATTGATAATAATCTCATGTTATCTCTTTTTGCAGTTACGGCCATACAATATCCTGCATTATCTGTCATTCCTGTTTTAAGACCATCGGCTCCTTTATATGTCTTTATTAATTTATTGGTATTCACGAGCCAGAATTTATTATCAGTATTTTTTCTTAAATAATCTTCATAAACTGTTGTATATTTAAATACATCAGAGTGTGTCATTAGTTCTGTTGCAATTAATGATAAGTCATATGCTGTTGAAAAGTGTCCTTCTTCATCAAGACCAGTAACATTTACAAAATTAGTATTTTTAAGACCTAGTGTTTTAGCTTTTTCATTCATCATTTTAACAAATGTTTCTTCATCTCCTGCTACATATTCCGCTAGTGCTACTATAGCGTCATTTCCACTTGCCATAATTACTCCTTTTAAGAGCTCATCAACACTCATTTTCTCTCCTGTTTCAAGCCATATTTGGCTGCCTCCCATACCAGAAGCATTACTTGATGCAATTACTTTATCAGTATATTTTATTTCTCCATTATCTAATTTTTCAAAAATAATAATTAATCCCATCATTTTTGTAAGAGATGCCATCGCTACTTTCTCATTAGCATTCTTCTCATAAATGATTGTCTTAGTTTCTGGTTCTATTAATATTGATGATTTAGCATTAGGAGTAAGTTCCAAAGCATAAACTTTTATTGTTGAAAACAATATGATTAATAACAATAATACCTTTTTCATAAATCCTCCATTTAAATTTATGAAAAAGAAAAAGAACTATTACTAGTTCTATATAATTTCTACTTCTTTTAAAGAATGTATCAAATTAACATTTTTAAGATTAATATTATCATATCGATGTTCTCTATCAATCAAATACACTTTATAGGGGTTTCTTTTTAATATGCTTTCTAATTCATTAATTTTATCATCAATGAATATTCCATGATAATCAATATCTAAATTCCCCTTATCTTCAGTTGTAATAATAACCTTATCAAATAATTTTCTAATACCAGAATGATCTATTTTATCATTTTGAAAATCAGTATCTCCTCTTGTTAATAAAATTAAAGTATTATTACTCTTTTTTATATTTCTTAAAAATAATAAGGCATCATAATATAAATAAACCATTGATTTATCAATTAATCTATCTATTTCAACAAATAAATTACTATTGAAAGAATATGTATCCTTCATTAAATTTAAAATAACAAAAGGATTAAAATCCTCTATTTCATGTGATTTTTTGATAAAATCTTCTTTAGAAATATTATATTCTAATAAAAGATCATAAAAATCTTCTAAAAAACTTTTGGTATCGAACAATGTTCTATCAAAATCTACATAATAAATCATTATAACCTCTCTATAATATTTTTATTTCGATAAAATGTTAATGGATAAACTATGGTATTGGCCTCAATAACTGATCCTGGTGCTATAACACTATTACAACCAATTTCGGTGTTATCACCAATAAAAGCACCTATTTTAAGTAAATCAGTTTGTTCTCCTTGAACTTTGATATTCTGTTTATCAAACCTTAAATTACTAATAATAGCTCCTGCTCCTAGATGTACACCATTTCCTAAAATACTATCTCCAACATAGTTAAAATGTGGAATTTTATTATTTCCAATTAATATACTATTTTTTATTTCTGATGAATTGGCAATATAAGAATTTTTCCCAATTATCACGTTACCTCTTATATATGCATTATGAAGAATTTTAGTGTTTTCCATAATAACACATGGTCCCGTGATTTCTACACTTTTTCCTATTTCACATGATTTATGAACATAAATATTTTCATTTATTATGTCATATTCTTCTTTATTAAGATTACTAATGATGTTATTAATAATATTATTTATATCTTTTAAAATAAGAACGGGATATTCATAATTAGTAATTATATCTAAATCATTTAGTTCATTATATAAATTCTTTGTTTTTTCCATAAATACTCCTATACTATATCATCAGTAAATGTTTTATCAAAAGTTAATGAAAATATTAAATATCCAAGTTTAAAATAGTCATGACGATATACACCGTTTTCTTTAATAACTAAATTATCTAATATTACATGGGAACATATTTTTTTGGTATTATCAATATCTAGAATAACAGGATCTTTTTGTTCTTCAGTAGCGTATTTATCAGCAAGTTCACCAATAATAGGACGATTATTTGCAATAACATATTCTACTTTTCGCTTTCCTAAATATTCATTAATTATTTTTATATGATCAGATACTTTATAATCATCAGTTTCACCAGGTTGAGTAAATAAATTACAAGAATATATTAGTTTGGCATGTGATTCATCTATCGCTCTTGTTACCTCACTACTTAAAAGCGTTGGTACTAAACTTGTAAATAAACTTCCCATACTAAAAATAACTAAATCAGCATCATATATTTCATTAATTAATTCTTTAGAAATTGTAGGTTTTTTGTCATAATAAACTTTTTTTATTTTTTTAGGGCATTCTGTTATATAATGTTCACCACGTACTATTTCGCCATCTTCCATTTCACCAATTAAAGTTATTACATCTTCTGTAAAAGGCATTACTTTACCATTTAAATTAAGAATTTTGGATAACATTTTAATTCCTCGACTCATACTTCCTGTAATTTCTGCACTTGCTGTTAATAAAATATTTCCAACTGTATGTTTATTTAAACTACCATCAGATGTAAAACGATAATTTAATAATTTTTCAAAATCTCCTTCTCCTTTGGATAAAGATATTAATACTTTTCGAATATCACCAACAGCTAAGATATTAAATTCATCTCTTAAAATTCCAGTACTACCACCATCATCACAAACAGATACTACAGCAGTAATATCTAAAGGGTATTCTTTAAGACCTTTAAGTAAATAACTCATTCCGGTTCCACCACCGAAAACTACTGCTTTTTTCATTTATTTATTCTCCTTTAAACTCATTTTCATTAAATTACCAATTTCTTTTTCTAATTTTTTATTAGCATCTTCTAGTGACATATTATTAACTTTAAATGGCTTACCAATACGATATACTAAGTTTTTACTACGGAATTTATAATCACCTGTTACACCAAAAGGTATTATATAAGCTCCCGTTTTTTTAGCCATTGATACACAACCAAATTTAAATGGTAATAAGAATTCTTTAGTCTTATTTCTAGTACCTTCTGGAAAAATACCTAAAGCACCTCCACTTTTTAAAACTTCTAAGGCTTTTTCTTTGGCAACATCATCATGAATACTACGATCTACTGAAATACATCCAGTTTTTTTAAAAAACCAGGCATATTTACCATCAAAATATTCTTTCTTTGCCATATAATGCATTTCTCTTTTGGTTGATATAATAATACCACATTGATCCATGACATGCTTATGATTACCAGCCACAATAATTGGTCCTTCTTTTATTATATTCTCTTTTCCAATTACTTTAGGATGATACCATAATTTAAATATAAACCCTAAAACAACTCTTGAAAATCTATAAAATCTATTCTTTTTCATAATCCTCCTTCATTAATTTAATAACTTTATTCATTAATCGATTATTTTCATATACTAAATCACTATTTTTAACAACATATGGTTTACCAAAAATAATTTTTACACTTTTCCTAAATAGTTTATAATCATTAACTATAGCGAAGGGAACTATTGGTACTTTAGTATCGTAACTAAATTTTACAGCTCCCATTTTAAATGGTCTTAATACATATTCTGTATCATTAAATGTCCCTTCTGGAAATATTCCTATAATGCCACCATTTTTTAAAACTTCTTCTGCTTCATTAACAGCCTTTTTATTTTTGGTACTTCTATTAACGGGAATTACTCCCATATTTCGAAATATCCATCCAAATTTTTTAAATAATTCAATTTTTCCTAGAAACCTAATGTTTTTCTTAGTACAAGACATTAATAATACGCAATCTAAATTGCTTTTATGATTACCCGCTAGAATACACCCTGATTCAGGAATACTTTTACTATTAACTATTTCTATTCTATATAATAATTTCATTAAGCCTTTAACAATAGGTCTTACTATTTTATATAACCAAAATTTCATACTTGAATAACCTCACTTGTATTATTATATTCATTACTATTTAATTATAAAACATTATCATCATTTTAACAAGTAGTTTACATCATAGTAAAATTAATATTTTTATTCATAATAAAATATTTTTTTCGTATTATATATTGTGATTTGTATGAAAAAGATAATTTATATAACTATTATAACAATTATAATTATAATATTTTTAACTATAATGTTTATAAAAAAAGATAATAATAAAGCAATAATTAATAAACCTTTTAGTAATTATCCATTTTATAAAAATGAATTATTAAATAGATACATTGATTATCAAAAAATAAATAATACAAATGTAAAAGATACCATAATAAGAGTTAATATTGGATTAGATAAACCTTTTTATACTAATTCTAAAAAAGTTACTAATCCTGATAATTTTAATGTATTAGTTAATAAATATCATTATCTTGATAAAGAATTTATTCCTAAAGATTTGGTTGATACTACGAAATATAGTAAAGGTAATATTAAATTAAGAAAAACTGTTTATGATCAATTTTTAAAAATGGCTGATGATGCAAAAAAAGAAGATTTAAATCTAAGACTTATATCTTCTTATAGATCATATGATTATCAAGAAAATTTATATAATAATTATTTAAGAAAGGACTCTCAAGAAGCGGTTGATTCCTATTCAGCAAGACCTGGTTTTTCAGAACATCAAACTGGTTTATCAATTGATATTGATAATATCTATACTAATTATAATCAATTTGAAATAACCTTAGAATATAAATGGATGTGTAATAATGCTTATAAATATGGTTTTATTTTAAGATATCCGAAAGATAAAGAAAAAATAACTGGTTTTCAATATGAATCATGGCATTATCGTTATGTAGGAATTAAAATTGCAACATATATTTATAATCATAATATTACTTTTGATGAATATTATTATGAATTTCTTGATAAATAATTTTTCTTTTTTAATACTTGATAATATATTAAAGAAACAATTAAATTTAATAACATACTTCTTGATATTTTATAAACATATTCGTTAATAATAAAATTATGATTACTTATAGATACCATAAAAAATAGTATTAAATCATATAATGCAATGTCTATAATAACTAGTATTAAATATGCAAATAAATTATTTTTCATTATTTTAAGAAACTTGATATTAATCTTACTTAATAACAAAAAAATCAAACTATTAAAAAGAAAAAAACTACTATAAATTAAATCATATACCATTCCTAGGATAAAAATGTCTTTATAGTAATTTTTTATGCTACTATTATAAAGAAAAGGTATTAAACTAACGGTTAACATTGGATAAAGATAATTAATATCATGATAATAACTAGGTATAAAATATGTAATAACGCCATCCAAAAGAATCGCTATAATACTAATTATTAGGTATTTCTTCTCTTTTGAGTATTGAAACATATTTATCTCCTTTGATATCACTTGATAATGAAATTTTAGCAAGTAAAGTTACTTCATCATTATCTTTTTTTGTAAAATCAACCTTTCCTATTAAAATACCACTGGGGAATACTCCTCCCATTCCTGTAGTATACACCATACTTCCACTATTTATTTTATCATGAGATAATAATATAGCATTTAAATGATCACCAGATGTATCATATCCATTAGTAATTCCATATATATCTTTATTATCACTTTTAATGACAATACTAATTTTATTTTTAGTATCATTAGAGGTTATTAATTTTATATCACTAGAATGATTTCTAACGGTTTCAACTCTTCCAATTAAACCATTAGAGTCTATTACAGCATAATCTTCTTTTATACCATCATTCTTTCCTTTATCAATGGTTAATGTATTAAACCAATATTCCCTATTTCTAGCAATTATAGTAGAGTTAATATTTTGATATTGGCTTAATACTATTTTGATATCAGTTAATTTTTTTAATTCATTTATTTCATCTTGCAAATTATTATTAATACCTATTTGTAAATCAGAGGAAAATGATACATCTTTATCTTCACTTAATGCTTTAACAGGATATAATATCATATCTTTTAATAAATAATATGGATATAAAATATCTAAATTGAAACTTAGTGATAAATAAAAAATTAGATATATAATAATAACAATAATTATTTCTTTTAATTTAATCATATAAATAAATCCTTTTGGTTATCATAAAAACTATAGTAATTATTATCTGAAATAATTAAGTGATCCATTATATTAATACCACTTATTCTTCCTATTTCAATAAGAGATTTTGTAAGATGCATATCTTCAATACTAGGAGTTAAATCACCACTTGGATGATTATGCATACAAACAATACTTGTAGCACTATTTTTATATGCTTCTTTAAATATTTCTCTTGGATGAGCAATACTACGATTTACAGTTCCCATAAATAATAATTTCCTTTCTATTAATTTATTTTTATTATCTAAATATAAGCAATAGAAATATTCTTGTTTTTTATGATAAAACAAATGTTTATTATTATTAAAAATTATTTGCGGATTATTGTAAATGATATTATCCCTTTCCTGTGCTTCTAAAAAGATTCTCCTACCAAGCTCAATTGCCGCAATTAATTCTATTCTTTTAACTTTTCCTAAACCTTTAATATCATTAAATGTAAACACATTAATATTTTCTAAATTGTTTATATTTTGAATTCTTTGTAATATTTCTTCCGAAATTTCTTTTACTGATACACCTTTAGTACCAGTTTTAATAATTATTGATAATAATTCTTCATTACTTAAATTATTACTTCCATATTTAAGTAATCTTTCTCGTGGTCTTTCACACTCTGGTAAATCTTTTATTTTCATTTACTACGCCTTCCTATTTTGAAATAATTTAATAATTTTATTATTAATATTCTTTATTTCTAATTCGTTATTTTCTTTTGGAAAATCATTTTCTATTTTTTTTATATCCTCCTCCAATCCATTATTTAGATAATCATTTTTTATATAGGTGTATATTTTATTATTTTCTAATATTTTTTGATATTTTATAGCATTTTGTAATATAGTATAAGCTCCTAAGTAAACATAATATTTGTTATCTTCAAACTTTACAAAATAATTATCTAAATTTTCAGTAACATCTTTCATTACATTTTCTTTTGTAAAAACTCCATATTGTAAATAATAAATATTTCCATCAGAAATCATTTGTTGTTCATTGCTATATGTTGAGAATAATGCTTTGGTAAAAACTAAACTTAAGCTTACTGCAAGAATAATAATATTAATATTTTTCTTTATAATCCACCTCCATGTTGTTATCATAACAAAGAAATGAGAAAATATTTGTCGAAAAAAGGTTTTAAAAAAACTATCAAAAAGTTATTTTCGGTAGTTTTAATTATTTAAGTTTATTATTATATTTTTATAAATATATCTGTTATTTTTTTAAGCCTAATATTTCCTTTACTTTAGAAATATCTGTATCAGTATACAAAGCAATATTTTCAATAGATAATTTGTTTTTATGATACATATTCATAATCATTTCTTTTTTATTTTGAAGTATTCCTTCTGTAATACCATCTGCGTGAGCTTTTCTTTTAATCTCTTTCATTATGCCATTTCTTATTCTTTGTTCCTCTTCATCTTTATCGTAAAATAACGATACTAATTCATCTTGGTTATTCATATCTTCTGATACCTCCATAATCATCTCTTTTACAGATTTATCTATTTCTATCTTACTTAGGGCATATTCAAAATCCTTTTGTTTTTTGGTTTCCAATGCACATGATAAATAGAACAAATCACGTTCATAAGAGTTTCTAAATTTCATATCATTATCATACAATAATTTAAAACATTCTTCAATATTTATGCATAATATTTCTTGTTTTTCTGTTAAGATATGTCCATATTTATTTTGGATATAATAATAATCAAATATATCTTGACGGATATTATCAGTGTAAAAATTATTAAAATTAACTAATAAGACTTTTTCTAATTCTTCATAATCTTCCCCACTTTTTAATTTAGAGGTAAATAACCTATTCATATAAAATAAATTACGATTCATTATGGTTTCATATAAACTATCTCTAATATTAATTTCTATTATTAATCCTACTTTATTAGTATTAGTATTAAAGTTAACAATAATATCACATTTCGTTTTCTTTTTTCCTATTTGGTAATTATTTTGTCGGGGATTAACAAGTTCAATGTTTCCTTCTACTTCTTTATATGGAATCCCCAATATAAGTGATACTAAAAAATTTAGTGGTTCCATTCTATTGGGATTAGTAAACATTATTCTTGCTGCTTCATCAAATGATAGTGGTATCTTTTCTCCTGGTCCTAATTTCTTTTTTTTATTCATATTCCTCCATTTATAACTAGTTATCTTTGCATGCAACTAAATCATATCGAAAATATCTTTAAAAAGTCAAATTTCTCCAAATCCTATTTTCGTAAAAAAAATAGAACAAATCATTATTTTGTTCTATTAAAAAATTAAATTTAAATTAAATTATTTTTTAAATATTAGTTTTATATTATAAAATTTAAATTTTAAATTTTACACAATTTTACACATTCTTTTTGATTGAACTTTCAATAAATCCAATAAATAACGGATGAGCCTTAGTAGGACGTGATTTAAATTCAGGATGAAATTGACCTGCTATAAAAAATGGATGATTAGAAAGTTCAATTATTTCCATTAAATTTGCTTGTTCATTGATTCCAGAGAAAATCATTCCTTTATCTTCTAATAATTCTTTATATTCATTATTAAATTCATAACGATGACGATGTCTTTCTAGGATTTCATCTTCTTTATATAGTTTAGATGCCAAAGTATTTGGGAGTATTTTACACTTATAGTTACCTAACCTTAATGTTCCTCCCATATTTGCGATAGATTTTTGATCCGCCATTAAATCTATGATAGCGATGTTTGTATTAGCATCAAATTCACGAGATGTGGCATTTAAATTACAAACATTTCTTGCAAATTCAATACAAGCAAGTTGCATACCCAAACATATTCCTAAAAATGGTATTTTATTTTCCCTGGCATATTTAATGGCTTTTATCATACCTTCAGTTCCACGATTACCAAAACCACCAGGTACAATAATTCCTTTACTATTCTTAAATACTTCAGAAAGTTTTACATTACCTTCCAATTTTTCTGAATCAACCCAATTAATATTAATTTTCGTATTAAAGACATATCCGGCATGCTTTAAGGCTTCACAAACTGATAAGTAAGCATCATGTAATTCTACATATTTTCCAACTAAACTAATTTCTATTTCCTTATCTAAATTATTAACCGTATTAACAAGTTTTTTCCAGGTTGTTAGATCAGCTTTATTAACTGGTAAATTAAATTTTTTTAAAATAATTTCATCTATTTTTTGTTCATAATAATTCATTGGTACTTCATAGATATTTTTTACATCAACAGAATCAATAACATTTTCTGTTGGAACTGAACAAAATAAGGATATCTTTCTTTTTAATTCATTATTAGATGCATAAGGAAGACGTAATACTATTCCATCACATTTAATACCATAATTTCTTAAATCACGAACACTATTTTGCGTTGGTTTAGTTTTTAATTCATCACTTCCATAAATAAAAGGAACTAAAGTCGTATGAATAAAGAACGTATCATCTTCATTTTTTTCATATTGAATTTGTCTTATGGCTTCAATAAAAGCAAGGGATTCGATATCACCAACAGTTCCACCAATTTCTGTTATAACAATATCTGCCCCACTTGATTTACCTGCTTCATAAACTTTATTTTTTATTTCATTTGTTATATGAGGAACCATTTGAACAGTAGCTCCTAAATAATCACCATGTCTTTCTTTATCAATGACAGTTTTGTAAATTTTACCACTTGTTATATTAGAAGTATAATTAAGTTCTTCATCAATAAATCTTTCATAATGTCCTAAATCAAGATCGGTTTCACATCCATCATATGTTACAAATACTTCTCCATGTTGAATGGGATTCATAGTTCCTGGATCAATATTAAAATATGGATCAAACTTCTGCATAAATATTTTATAACCTCGACATTTTAATAAAAGTGCAATACTACTTGCGGTAATTCCTTTACCTAAACCTGATACAACTCCCCCAGTTACAAATACATATTTTGTCATATATCCTCCTTTATCAAAATTACTATAACACTACATATTATTCTATTTCTTTAATAACACTTTTGGAATATCTTTTTCATTAACTTTAATATTTAACAAAAACTTTTTTAAGTTTTCTAAATCTTCTAATTCCTTTTTAATATCATAAAAAGATGTTTTACATTCAAAATACTTTATTAAATCACTATCATTTACCTTTTTAATATCAAAATAATAATTTAAACGAAAAAAATTAGTTAAATTCTTATTATTTAATTTAAGCGATACTTCATCAGTTTCACCAGAAATATTAAATATTTTAGTTGATGATTCAATATTAAAACTTTTACTAATATCTATTCTATCCTCTCTTCTAAATACTTTTCTAATCACAGATTTTAATGAATTTATTAATTTATCATATTTACCATTAGTTGTATCTAAGAGAGTGTTAATATCATCAAAAGAACCAATTGATAATATAATATATTCTTTTTTATCATCATAAAATTCTATAACTAAACCTAATTCACCATTAATATTATCTTTAAATACCATATTGTTAATAACAAAATGATGTTCTAATATTTTCTTTAATTCATAAAGTTCGTTTTCAACACCAATAAAACGATCTTTACACATTAAAAAAAGGTCATAAAAACTTATAGCGTTAGCTTGATGTTTTTCTTCTTTTTTAAACAACCTTTTTATCATATTTTCGTCATTATTATTAAACAGCATATTATTCCCCCAAATATTTTAATAAATCGGCATAATTTAGGCTATGCTCTTCTTTTTTATTCATATCTTTTATTTTATAGATGCCACTATTTACTTCATTTTCGCCAATAATCATAACATATTTTATTTTCTCACGTTCAGCGTATTCAAAACATTTACCAATCTTTTTCTTATTCATTTCAATTAATACTTTATATCCATTATTACGTAGATTAGTTGCTAGTTTTAAAGTATCTATTTTGGTATCAAGTGGTACCATATATATATCTATTAAACTATTATTTTCGTTTTCCATATTTAAAATAACAAAGATTGGTTCAAGTCCAAAGGAAAGTCCTACAGCTGGATATGAATTGCCATCATTAATAAAGTTAGTTATTATTTTATTATATCTTCCACCAGCTCCTATAGCACTAGTGATTCTTTTTTGTCTATCATAAAACTCAAATACTACACCAGTGTATATTGAAAGACCTCTTGCTAAAGTTGAAATAAAATCACATTTATCAAGAATATTTAGTTCTTTTAAATAATCATTTAATTCTAATAGCTCATTAATTCCTTCCGTCATTAAATCATTTTTATCTAATTTATTTAAATCATCTAAATTCATTTTAAATAAATCAAATAGTTTATTAATACTATCATCACTAATATTAATATCTTTTAACATACTAACTAAATCTTTTCTATCAACTTTATCTATTTTATCAATAATACCAATAACTTTATCTATTTTATCTTCTGGAATTTCTGAATAAAGAATTAGACCACTCATTAATTTACGATTATTATATTTAACAATAATATCAATACCTAATTCTTTATAAGTATTAATAGCCATTAGGATTTGTTCTGCTTCAATATAACGATTATCAATACCAACTACATCGACATCACACTGATAAAATTCCCTAGTTCTCCCAAGTTTTACAGGACCATTTCGAAATACTTGGCCTATTTCATATCTTCTAAATGGCAAAGACAAATTTTTATTCATTGCAACTACTTTACAAAATGGTACAGTAAGATCATATCTAAGTCCTAAATCTCTTTCACCTTGATCAGTCAAACGATATATCTCATTTAATATTTCAGCGTCATCAGAATATTTATAACTTAATAAATCAAAATAATTAAGTTTAGCTGTTTCAAGAGGTAAATAACCATATTTCTCAAAATTATTTCTTAATACACTAATAATCTTATTTCTTAATATCATTTCTTTAGGTAAATAATCAAAAGTACCTTTAACATTTAAAAGTTTCATAAAATCACATCCATTTCATATTTAATATTATATAATTAATTAATAAAAATAACAAGTTATTATTGAATAACTTAATTACTTCATTAATTTTTTACCTTTATTATTTCATTAATCATGTTGTTTATAGTGATGATGACATTTTCTTCTTGTAATTTAACTAATGTTGTCATTTTCTCTCCAATACT
>CAMVAF010000015.1 GCA_947165365.1 uncultured Clostridia bacterium
TATTGCCCCATAGCCAAGCGGTAAGGCTCTGGACTCTGACTCCAGCATGCGTTAGTTCGAATCTAACTGGGGCAGCCACTTGAAAGTTAATTGTTGTAATTCAACAATTTTTTTTATAAAAAATTTTCTTTTGTTAACATTTGTCTATTATTAACATTTCCTATCTAAAATATGATATATTTATTTTGTTAGAGGGTCAAAATGAAGAAAGATTTTTTTAAAGATATCTTAAAAAAAGATATTGATATTTTTATTCATGAATATGAAAAATATTTAGATAAAGATCAATTAGATAAATTAAATAATATTGATTATGATAATATTGTCACTACAAATGATACCAAGTATCCTTTTGGTGTTACAATGTTTGATAAAATATATCTTTCAAGTTCAAATGAAGAATTAATTGACTCTTTAAAATTAATGCCAAACTATAATACTCAAAAGTATGAAGCAAGATGTAAAAACCTTTCATCCTACATTAAATATATGTGTGATAATGGTTATGATTTAAATAATTTATATGAAGATATTATAATGTATTTTATTTTTGATTTAGTAATAAAAAATCCATCATTCTTAATTAAAGGATTTATTAATCAGGAAATTAAATTCTTATCAATTAAATATGATATAAAACCATCATTTATTTATGAAAGGGAAGAGAATATTGCTACAATTCTAACTAATATCTTAGGATTAGAAGAGACTAGAAAAATGATGTTTAAAAGTGAAATAGATACTTATAAATATTTGATAGATAAATTTGGATATCGCTATGCTAATTTATTTTATAATGCTTGCCTATTAACAAATAAAGAATATGATAAATTAAAAGATAATAATTATGAAGGAATAAATGGTTTATTTGATTATATAAATAATTATGATAATTTATCATATGGTGAAGTATATAATTATTTATTAGATTTTGAAATAGAAAACAATATTAGGTAGTTCTAATATTGTTTTATTATCATATATTTTATTGGTGATAAAATGTTAAAAAAATTAAATATTAATAAGTCTTTAATTATTAGTATTATTATTCCCTTAGTTGTAGGATTACTATCTAGCTTATTAACGCTTAATTCCTTTAGTAAATTTAGTTTACTAGATAAACCACCATTATCTCCTCCAGGATGGCTTTTCCCTGTAGTATGGACAATTCTTTATGTTTTAATGGGTATTAGTAGTTACTTAATATATGAAGAAAATGATGTACATTCTGATTGCTGTCTTAAAATATATTTATTAAGTTTATTTGTTAATTTATTATGGAGTCCTGTATTTTTTAGTTTAGAATTACGTCTATTTGCTTTTATTATCATAATTGTTTTAGATTTATTAGTAGCCTATACTATTCTTTGTTATTATAAGGTAAATAAAAAGGCAGCTTATCTTCAAATACCATATCTTATATGGGTATTATTCGCTACCTATTTAAATCTTGCAGTATATCTTTTGAATCGATAATTATCGGTTCTTCTTTTTTTCTAATGAAACATAATCTACTTTTCCTATTTTAGTTTTCGGAATACTATCAATAAATTCATATTGATATGGTAGGGAATACTTCGCAATATTTTTACTAACAAATTTCTTTATTGAATCAAGGGTTTCATTATTAGGTTTATATCCAGGATTTAATACAATAAATGCTTTAGCCACCTGGACTTTATATGGATGTGGTATTCCAATTACTACAGAACAGTTAACTGAAGGGTGCTTATCAATAACACTTTCAATATAAGAAGGGTATAGGTTATATCCACTAGATATTATAATTCTTTTAATTCTTTGTTTAAAGAAAATCATTCCTTCATCATCTTTATATCCCATATCTCCTGTGTGTAACCATATTTTACCATCCTCATGTTTTCTTAAAGCTTGCATCGTTTCTTTTGTTTCATTAAGATAACCTAACATAACAGTAGGACCAGAGAAGCATATTTCTCCTTCTTCACCATTTTCTACTTCACTGTGGGTTTCTGGTTTTACAATCTTGCATTCCATATCAGGGAAAGGTATTCCAATACAACCCTCTCTCATTTCTGTAGGAATAGATAGTACTGTAGCTGCAGTACTTTCAGTTAACCCATATCCCACACGAACTTTAGCGTTTGATCCGTATTTCATTAAGAAATCATCTATTTTCTTTTTTAAATTAGGATTTAGAGTATCACCACCAGAAATAATATTAGTAATACAAGATAATTCATTCTTTTTAAATTTAGCGTTTGTTAAAGCCTCAAAAAGAGTAGGGACACCAACAATAAAATTAGGATGATACTTCTTAATTAATTTTTTAAATTTCTTATGATTAAATTCAGGAATTAAAATACATTTCATTCCTACACATAAAGTTGTATGAAGACAAACTCCTAAACCAAATCCATGAAATATAGGCATAATTGCTAAAATAATTTCTTTAGGTTTTGGCATAACAATTTCTTTAGCTTGCATAGCTAGTGCATTAAAATTTAAATTAGATAATAATATTCCTTTTGGAATACCAGTAGTTCCACCACTATATAATATAACAGCCGGATCATTCATATCTCTTTTAGAAACAAATGGTCCAATATAATTATCCCCAAGTATTAAAAAATCTTGCCACATGGTAATAATATCAATTTCTGGAAGATGCATCTTTCTTCCTCTTGCTAAATAATATAAGAATTTCTTATCAAATTTCATGTTTTCGGATGCATTGGTAACAATGATATTACTAAGTTTTGATTCTGATAAAATATTAACTATTTTACTAACAGCAATATCAATCGTTATAATAACCTTACTATTTGATAATTTAAGAAAATCTAAGATTTCGTTTTCACTTGATAATGGGTGAATAATATTAGAAATAGCACCTATCATATTAATAGCGTAAAACATGATAATGGCTTCTGGCATATTAGGAAGACAAAGTGTTACTACATCACCTTCCATAACACCAATGGCTTTCAAGGCTTTTGCACATTTTTCAATATTTTTAACAAACTTTTGATAAGTTACTTCTCTTCCAAAATATTCATAGGCAATATAATTAGGATGCTCTTTAGCAGTATCTAAAAAGTGTTCATAAATCATTTCATTTTTGTATTCCAAGTGACTATGTAAATTAGGATAATATTTTTCTATTAAATTAGTATTCAAAGTCTTTTTTTTCAAGAATTTCATCATTTGCATTTCCTTCCAATAATTCTGGGTTTCTTAAGATATAATCAAATAAGTTAACAGCTTTTGAAAAGTATACACCATCTGCTATTCTCTCGTCTAAGTTAATTCCAAATTCAACTACATCACGAACCTCTATTTTATCATTTTCCATAACAACAGGTTCTTTATGAATATCCCCAATTGTAATTAAAATTCCATTAGTTCCAAAGTTAGTTAAATGATGGTATATGGCACCACATTTTATACTACCTAAATTAGATAGAATAACGGTACTATTATAGATTAAATCATTATTTAAACTTTTTGGTAATAAATCATGTCGATCCATAAATTTAGCTCCTGGTGCAATAATATATTTTAGCATCCAATTAGGGAATTTATCTAACATATCTAAAGAATCATCAGAACTATTTTGTTCTTTTTTATTTCTAAAAGTATCTACTTTATCTTTAATCTTTTTACCAAGAGTATTAATATTGTCATTAGGATCAACCTTAATTAAACTCATAACTTCCTTAGCATTATCAGAAAAATCTACTTTAGCTGTAAAAGTTATAATAACATCATTCCTTTGATAACAATTATGATTAATAATATATCTATTTAGTTTTGGTCTATTATAAATAACCTTACTAATAGCGATTGAAAAAGCATGAAAATAAGTAATACCTGTATTTTCTTTTTTCTTTTTATTCATATATTTTACTAAATCAGTTACATCAACTTTTCTATTAATATATACATCTGCATCCTGTCTATCTGTTAAATAAGTTAAAAGCCTCATCATTGCGGGCATCTTTATTCTTTTAGCATCCCTTCGATCTCTAAATTTTTTCTTTCCCATCATATCCTCCATAACATATATTTAATTATAAAGAAAAAAATATTTTTTGTAAAGAGAATATACATAATTGACAAGTAACCTAATTTATGATAAATCTATTATGATAGGTGATATATGTTACTAAGTATTATTTTATCATTATTAGTAGTTTTATTATGGTCATATGGAGATATAAATTATTCAAAACTATCTTCTAAATTAGATAAGATAAATATTTATTTCTATCAATATTTTATTAAATCATTAATTTATTTATTATTTACCATTATTTTTAATATTTCCTTATTTACAAGTTTTAATATCACTCATTTTTTTATTTTTTCATCAGTAATATTTTGTGATTTAGCAGCTTCTATAGCTGTTTATTATGCTGTAAGTAAAGGTAAATTATCCATAGTAAGTCCTATTATGGCAGCTTACCCTATAGTTACTATTTATTTAGGAATTACTCTTCTTCATGAAAAACCATCATTTATAAGTATTTTATTGTCTATGATTATCACAGTATATATTATTATTTTATCAAAAACATCATCTAAAGATACTAATCATAAATCTCATAAAAGAAGTATTATTTATGCCATAATATATATGTTTTTAATAGCATTTTCTACTTACTTTGAAAAAGATATCTATAATAATAACCTATCTATTTATGAATTATATTATTATAAAGGTTTAGTATACTTATTAACCAGTTTAGGTTTTTTAGGAATATTATTCTTTAAAAAAGATAAGCTCCATAAATTAAATAAAGATATTATTAAAGGAAGTATTCTAACACCAATAGGTAATGTATTCTATTCCCTTGCTATTAGATTAGGAGATATCATCTATATTTCACCAATAACCTCGATGTATTCTATATTAACCAATTATTTAAGTGTTAATATTTTAAAAGAAAAACTATCAATAACTGAAAGAATATCGATATCCCTAATTCTTTTATCCACAATATTGTTGATAATTATTTCTTTATAAAGGTTGTATATTTTTCTCTAGTCAAAATAATAAATCTATGGTATTATATATAATGTTTAAAAACATATAATTAATACAGAAGGTGAAAAAAATTGATAAAAGATAAATTAATAAATAAACTATTTGATAAATATAAATTAAATGATAATGAAAAATTAGAATTATATAACATAATGAAAGATATCTATTTCCATCCAGAATTTCAAAAAAGATTAACTAAAGAATTTCCACATCATGGAAGTTTTACATTAGGTGATCATATTATTAAAGATGCTATTGTAACATATAAATTAAGTAAAAAATATGAAAAAAGAAAAAGAAAAAAACCATATAATACTAAATTAGCAGTAACTATTGCGATGTTTCATGATTTGTATACTGAATGTTGGCAAAATAGTGAAGAAAAACCAAAACATTTTTATAATAAACATGGATTTCGTCATCCTGTAGAAGCGGTAATTAATGCCTATAATTGGTATCCTGAAATATTTAAAAATGAACATGACTCTAAAATCATTATTGATGGTATTCTTCATCATATGTATCCACTTCCAGTAACTTCATATATTGATAGTAAAAATAATCAAAATGAATTAAAAAACTACATTTTAACAAGTAATTTAGATGATAAAATAAAACAAATAATGATTGATAGTACTAAAAGACATAAAATATATAAGGTTTCCATATCAAGGAGTAAATATAAAGAAGGAAGAATTATGAGTAAAGCAGATAAGAAAGTTGCAAGTCGTGAATTAAATAATTATCATTCTGCCAAAGCCCTAATTACTGGTACCAATAAAAGATTACTAAAAAAAATTGAAAAATAATTCTTACATCAAAAATTTTAAAATGATATAATATTATTGAAATTGAGGCGATAATATGTATCAAAAAAATGAAATGATTGTATATAAAAAGGATGTTTGTAAAATTACTGATATTAAAGAAATAAATAATCTTAAGTATTATATCTTAAATCCTATAAATGATGATAGTTTAAAAATTCAAGTACCAATTGATAATAAAGATATTAGAAATTTAATAAGTAAAGATGAAGTAAATAAGATAATTAAGAAAATGCCAAGTATTGAGATAATTAAAAATAATAATAAATTATTAGAAAATGAATACAGAAATTTACTAAAAGATGGTAGTTTTGAAAGTCTAATTAAAATTATTAAGACTGCCTATTTAAGGAATAAAGAGAGATTAGATAACAACAAAAAGAAACAAGAAAAAGATGATTATTATCTAGAACTTGCGGAAAAATATTTATATACAGAATTTTCTGTTGTTTTACAGAAAAATATTAATGAAATGAAAGATTATATTTTAAATACTTTAGGTGAGTAAAAGTATTATAATATAATCTTTTTTATTGAAAACAAAGTAATTCTTATGATATACTTTTCCCGTAGGTGATTTATGAAAGTAGTAAACGATTACATTGATTTTGAAATAATTGATACAAGTGATGGAATGAAATATGAAAGATGGGGAAATATTTATTTATTAAGACCAGATCCATTAGTTATTTGGAATAATGGTGATTTATCATTAAAATACCATAATATTAATAGTATTTATCATAGAAGTAACAAAGGTGGTGGATATTGGGAAGATTTAAAAAATGTTCCTGATAACTGGAGTATCTCATATCATGATATGAAATTTAATTTAAAAAAAATGGGTTTTAAACATACTGGTTTATTCCCAGAACAAGCTATTAATTGGAATTATATAAGAGAAAAAATTAAAGAATCAAAAAGAGATAATATTAAAGTATTAAATTTATTTGCATATACAGGAGGAGCTACTATAGCCGCAATGATGGAAGGTGCATCTGTAACACATGTTGATTCTTCACGTGGTATGGTTTCTCATGCTAAAGAAAATGTTAAATTAAATCATTTAGATGAGACAAAAGTAAGATTTATAATCGATGATGTTATTAAATTTGTTAAAAGAGAAATAAGAAGAAATAATAAATATGATGCGATAATTATGGATCCACCTGCTTTTGGAAGAGGGGCTAATGGTGAAGTTTGGGATATTGAAAAAGATTTATATGAATTAATAACATTATGTAATGAACTTTTGTGTGATAAACCATTATTTATGTTAGTGAATTCTTATTCTGGACTTTCTCCAACTGTTCTTTATAATGTCCTAAAATTAACAAACAAAAGAAAAGGTAACATCTCCATTGATGAAATAGGACTACCTATAAAAAATAATGATTTAATATTACCATGTGGTATTTATGGAAGAATTGATTATGAATAATTTAACCGTTTTATATGAAGATAATCATATTATTGTTGTTGTAAAACCAATAAATATCCTAAGTCAAAAAGATTCTACGAATGATTTAGATATGCTTACCATCATTAAAGATTATTTAAAAGAAAAATATCATAAACCAGGTAATGTTTATTTAGGACTAGTTCATAGACTTGATAGAGTAGTAGGTGGAGTTATGGTCTTTGCTAAAACCAGTAAGGCTGCTGCGCGTCTATCGAATGACATAAGAGAAAATAAAGTTCATAAAACATATCTGGCAATTTGTCATGGAAAAACCAAAGAATCTGATACACTAAAAGATTTTATAAAAAAAGAAAGTGATTTTAAATCCGTTATCACAACTAAAGAAGAAGGAAAACTTGCCATCCTTGATTATAAGTTAATCGATTATAATAAAGAAAAAGATTTAAGTTTAGTAAAAGTTAACCTTAAAACAGGAAGACATCATCAAATAAGATGTCAATTTAAAAATATGAATCACCCTTTAGTAGGAGATAAAAGATATGGAAATGATAACTATAATAATATCGGACTTTTTGCTTACAGCCTAACATTCATTCATCCCGTGAAAAAAGAAGAAATGACTTTTACATATCTTCCAAATCACTATCCTTTTAATCTATTTAATATTAAATAAGAAAATGACTTGTGTCAATATTTTTACTAATTATGAACTAGAAAAAATGGCAAAAGAACTTGCATATATTGAAGAATATCCTGATGAATATAAAAGTTATAATAATAGAAAAAAATTGAAAGATGCATTATTATTAGATGATAGATTTTAAGATAAAATATTTACTTATTTTCATAAAAAAAACAATAATATAAATAAAAATAATTTGTTAGAAAAATATTTGTATAATTTTGCCAAAATTTGTTGAAGAGGACAATTATTTATGATAACATTATGCATAGGAAATATTCAGTTGTTGGATGTCTACCTCCTCACCTTGATTTATAAATTATAAAAATATAAAAGAAAGGGCTAACAATTCATATTGTTAGTTTGGGAGGTTTGATATAATGAAAATGAAAACTTTTGTATTGAGAGTCTTAAATTTTATTACTATCATTTTATTATTGATAATCATTTTAAGATTAATTTAATAAAGAAAGACATCTAATTCTAACGATTACATTAGAATTAAATGTCTTCTCAAATCATTTTGGGTAGACATTCAACACACAAAAACTGAATGTTTCCCTTTTTTAATATATGCAAGGCGCCTTGCTTACATACTAATAATACCATAAAATATTGTTTATTTCAATAGATTTTGCATAAGAATCATTAATAGCATGTATATTATTATATTTTAATATCTTTAATTACATCTTTTAAAGTATCAATAGATTTTTTAAATCTTGTCTTTTCATCATCATTTAATTTAAAAGGTAATCTTTTAACAGCACCATTTTTATTGATTAAAGTAGGGTATCCTATAAAAATATCTTCTTCATCAATATAACTTGAAACAGTTAAAATAGCATTTTCATCATTTAAAATAGCATTAGTAATTCTTGTTGTAACCATACCAATACCATATGAAGTATTACCTTTCATTTTGATAATATTGTATGCCATATTTTTAACTCGATCTTCAAAATATATTTCTTCTTCACGAGTTAAATATTCATTAAGATTTGCAAGACCAACTGTCGCACAAGAATAAGGGACAAGCTCGGTATCCCCGTGTTCCCCAATAACATAAGCATGAATGTTTTTAGGGTTAATTTGTAAATGATTTCCTATTTCATATCTTAGTCTTGCAGAATCAAGTGTTGTTCCGGTACCAATAATTTTTTCTTTAGAAAAACCGGTTATCTTCCATGTAATATAACTCATGATATCAACAGGGTTAGTAGCAATAATAAAAATACCATTAAAATTATATTTCATTACATTACTTAAAATATCCTGAAATACTTTGATATTTTTATCAATTAAATCAAGTCTAGTTTCCCCAACTTCTTGATTACGACCTGCTGCAATCATAATGATTTTAGCGTCCCTACAATCACTATAGTCACCTGATTTGATATCAATCTTACTAGGTCCAAAAGGAAGTCCATGATTAAGATCCATCGCTTCTCCCATAGTTTTTTCTTTATTAATATCAATAAGCACTAATTCATTAACACTAGTTTTTTGATTTAACAAAGAATAAGCATAACTCATTCCAACATTTCCACATCCAATAATAACAACTTTATTTTTCATAATCATCTCCTCTAATTATTATAACAATTTTTTATACTTTTTAATACCATTTTACATAATTTATGTTAGAATATATATCTAGGTGGTCTTATGAGATTAAGAAATATTAGTTATCTCTATACTATTATTATGTTTCCTTTTTTATTAATATTATGGATTCTTATATCTTTAAATATGTTAAAAAGTGATATTTATTTTTTTAGTGGGATAGTCTTATCATTTATTTATCTATATTATTTTATCGTATGTTTATTTTGTACAATCTCTGATATCAAATATAGTAATCAAAAATGGCATGTTGTTTTATTAATTTTATTTCCCTTTATTTACATACCTTATTTTTATGGTAAATATATCTCTCAAAAAGATTCATTAATGTGTAATATTATATCTATTTTAAATATTATTTTAATTGTTGTTTTTAAAATAACCTTTGATCATAGTTACAGTAATTACTTATTGAATAATTATAAAAAAAATATTAAAATTAATGAAGATTATACATATTTAGATAAAAGTAATTTATTCACTATTGATGTGGATAAAAATTATGTATGTAATAATGATTTAGGAGAATATGATTTAACTTGTGAAGATAATAATACTGATTCTTTTATCGGTATTTATCTATATGAAAGAGATAATTATGATGAAAAAGATTTACTAGATATCTTAAATTTTCATATTGAACAAACAATATCTTATATTAAAGAAAATAATTATGAGTATCGACTTTCCCAAGATAAATATACAATTGTTAAGTATAACGATATGATAGTTTATTTAGATAGTCATTATTATGAAGTAAATGATACAGTATATTATTTAATTATTATTAAAGAAACAAAAACATATCAAGATAATAAAGATGATTTTGAAAGATTAGTAAAAAGTATAAAGTTTAAAGAGGTGTAATATGAAAAAAGGAATTATTATAGGTGTTATATCATTAATAGTATTATCAATTTCAGTTATTGTCATTTATCCTATATATAAAGAAAAGAAAGAAATAAATAGTATTCATAATGAAATAAAATTAATGAATAATTATTTAGAAGATAAAGAACATATTGATAATTTAAAAAATATTATTAATGATGATATCGCCAGTGGAGAAAGAAAAGATATTGAAAATAATATTGATAATTATATCAATGATTTAATAAATGTTAAAGATAAGTTAGATAATCTAAATAATAAAGAAAAAGATCTATTTAAAGAATTTAATAAAGATAAACAAGAAGAAATAACAAAAAGTTTAGAAATAGATAATAATACTATTAAAGAAATTAAAGAAAATCTCACTACTGTTAAAGAGAAATATCAAAATAAAAATGAATTTATTAAAGATATAAAACTAGATTTATTAACTAATAAAATAGATGAATTAGAAGAAAAAATTACTAATAATGAAAAGATAAATACTTATTTAAAGAGTAATAATAAAACTTGGAATAAAGAAGAAGATAAAGTAATCTTTTTAAAAAGAAAAAATTATAATGAATATCAAAAATTAAATATTAATAATTTGAATTATGAATTAATTAGTGATACCAAAGGACCTAATATTAACGCTAAAGATATTACTATTAATAAAGGAACTAAAATAAATATTAAAGATAAAATTTCATGTATCGATGATGTTGATGATAAAGTAGAGTGCATTATTGATGGAACATATGATAATAATAAAATAGGTACATATAAAATAAAGATAACATCAAGTGATACACAAGGCAATAAAAGTGAAAAAACAATTAATTTAAAAATTCAAGAAAAGAAAGTTAATAAACATAAATATTATATTGAAGTTATAAGAAATCATAATATTGTTATTGTTTACGGACTAGATGAAAATAATGAATATAAAAAAATTGTTAAAGTATTCACCTGTTCTGTAGGAAAAAATAATAAAACTCCAACAGGTACTTTTAAAACTAGTGATAAATCATCTTGGGGATGGCTTGTAGGTAATGTATATGGACAGTACTATACTAGAATAACAGGAAGTATTCTATTTCATTCAGTACCATATTATAAAAAGAATAAAAGTACTTTAGAATGGGAAGAATATAATAAACTAGGTACGGCAGCTTCTAAAGGTTGTGTAAGGCTAGCGGTATCTGATGTCAAATGGATTTATGATAACTGTAAAAGTGGTACCACAGTAAAAATATATGATGGAGAGATACCTAAAGGCATTACTAAACCATCAACAATTAAAATAGATGCATCAAGTCCTAATAAAGGTTGGGATCCAACAGACCCCGATAAAAATAATCCTTGGAAAAAATAATTCCAAGGATTTTGCTATTTGCACAATATAATTGACATTTCTATAAAATAATTATTATTTTATAATAAATAAATTCTCTAGACAACTATATAAATCCATATTATAATTATTTTGAGGTAGTATGAAACAAATAGAAAAAGATAATCTAAAAAATCTAGGTATTAATAATATCTTTGAATTAATAAAAGATCCATCTATCATTGAATTTCGAAAAAATATTAATTATGTTATTGATACATTAGGTAATACTAATATTTTAAATAAAGTGTATTCTTATTATGATGAAATATTAAATTCTTATAAGCAAGATACTAAATTATTTAAAGATTATGAAATATGTTTAAAAGAAATAGAAAAACATGGTTTTATTAAGAAAAAAGATCGAGAAGATTACTTAATTAATAGTAAATTATATTATAATTTTGATAGTGATTTTATAAATAATCCCAAAGTTTATTTACAAAAACTAACTAGTAAAAAGATTAGTGAAATAGTAGTAGATTATTTATTTTCTGATAATATATATAATGTTTTTTTAAACATTGAAGAAATTATTAGATATCATGAAAATAATAATATTTCTTTAATTAGTAAAAATATTATTAATTTTTATAAAAAAATATATTTTATTGATAGTTTAGAAAACACCGAAAAAATAGAATTATTAAATATATTTAAAAATAGTTATATTGATATGATGTATTATTATCACTTGAATTTAATGAAAATTGATTCATATAAAAAAATAAATAATAAACTATTAAAATTTAATGATTATAAGACATATGATTATCAAAATAAAAAAGGATATTTATTAGCAAGAAGTTTGCATACACCTTGGAATGATAAAACTACTAATATTAGAGATTCATATTTTATAGTTGATTTAAGTAAACCTAAATTATTTCATAATGATTATCTTTATGGATATAATAATTTAAATATTAATAAAATTATTCATGTATCAAATAGAGATGCTGCATCAACGAATAATAAACATAATAATATTTTTGTTAATAGAATTATGAGTATTGATGAATTAACTAAAGGCAAAATGAATGAAATTCAAATACTTAATGAAAAAAAGAATCATTATTATTTATCAAGAAAACCAGACTATATGATAGCTTTAGAAAAAGTAAGTGATAAAATATTAAATGAAAGTAAGAGATTAGATATACCAATAGTTATTATTAAAAAAGAAAAAGTAAATAATATTAAAGAAGATAATAATATATTAAATATAACTTATACTAGTGATTTATCTTTTGAAGAAGAAAGAAATAAAAGAAGATAGCAAAAATAATAAAAATATGATATAATATCCCGTAATTAAAGGAAGTGATCCAAATGTTTATTGATGAAGTTAATATAAAAGTTATTGCAGGAAACGGTGGAGATGGTTGTACTGCTTTTCGAAGAGAAAAATATATTGAAATGGGAGGACCTTATGGTGGTAATGGTGGCCATGGTTCTAATATCATTTTAAAAGTTGATACTGGTCTTCATACTTTAATTGATTTAAGATATATGAAATTAATTAAAGGAGAAAAAGGAGAAAATGGTGAAGGTAAAAACAAACATGGTAAAGCTGCTAAAGATATTATTATTAAAGTACCACAAGGAACAGTAGTAACTGATCTTGATACCAATAATGTTATTTGTGATTTAAAAGAAAAAGGGGACGAGATTATTATCGCTAAAGGTGGAAGAGGTGGTCGTGGTAACACTGCTTTTAAAACCAGAAGTAATCCTTGTCCAACATTCTCTGAAAATGGTGAACCAGGAGAAGAAAAACATTTAAAACTAGAATTAAAATTACTTGCTGATGTCGGATTAGTTGGTCTTCCATCTGTTGGTAAAAGTACATTCCTTTCTAAAATAAGTTCGGCAAAACCAAAGATCGCAGATTATCACTTTACAACTTTAAGTCCAAATTTAGGCGTTGTAAAAACCATTGATAATCGAAGTTTCGTAGTTGCCGATCTTCCAGGACTTATTGAAGGCGCTAGCGTTGGAGTTGGTTTAGGAGATAAATTCTTAAAACATATTGAAAGATGTAAAGTAATTGCTCATATTATCGATATGTCAAGTTCCGAAGGAAGAGACCCATATGAAGACTATTTAACTATTAATAAAGAATTAGAAACATTTAGTAAAAAATTAATAAAAAAACCAATGATTGTTATCGCTAACAAAATGGATATGCCAGATAGTCTTGATAATCTAGAAAAATTTAAAAAACAAGTAGATTGTGAAGTATATCCAATATCCGCAATAAATAATGAAGGTATTAATGAAGTTCTAGTTCATCTAGCAGATATGTTAGAAAGTATTAAAGATGAACCCCTTTATGATGAAGAAGAAACAACATCTCATATCCTTTACAAATTTGAAAAAGAAAAACCATTTACTATTACTAAGGAAAATGATGAATTTGTCATATCATCATCTGAAGTCGAAAGACTATTTAAAATGACAAAATTCAATTCTGAAGAAGGAATGCTAAGATTTGCCAGACAATTAAGAAATTTAGGAATTGATGATGAATTAGAAAAAATGGGAGCTAAAGAAGGAGATATGGTAAGAATCCTAGACTTCTATTTTGAATATCGAAAATAATGATATAGGGATTATAATCTCTATATTTTTTATTTACACATAATATAAAAAATAAATGAAAAAAGTTTACATTAATGTAAAAATATGATAGTATTAAATTATAAAATAGAAGAAAGTAGTGGTAAATATGATATTAAATAAGTGTCAAATAGTGTCAATCGGGGGGGGTCATTATTAAAGACCTATCCCTATAGAATAAGAGATTCATAAAGAAAAATTATTTAAAGAAATAATAAAAATATAGAAGGAGAAAAAATTATGGAAGAAAAGAAAAATAAATTTTTAATAAAAAGTTATAAGCAAATGTTTATGGTAATAGGAATATTTACTTTAGTATTATTGGTTGGTGGAACAGCATATGCCTTTTTTAATTACACAAGAACAGGTTCTGCCAATACATTAAGAACAGGAAGAATATATTTTAGTACAGAGCAAACAAATAATAATACGATTACATTAAATAATATTTTTCCAATGACTAAAGAACAAGCACTTGCTGATACAAGTACAAATGGTACATTAGTAGTAACCTTTACTGGAGATACAACATATACTGAAGGAATAGAATATTTATTAACAATAGATTCAGTAACAAGAACAGCCAATGTACCAATAAGTTTAATAATGGATGTAAATGTAACCGAAAATAGTGTAGCAGTAGCAGAAAATACCAATTATTATACTGCAAGAGAAGCAAAGAATACATCAATGTATAAAGCAGAAGGAGAAGATATCGTAATTAATAGTACCAATCATAAAATTATAACAGATCTAGAAACAGGAAAATATCTTCTTGCGGGATACATAAAGAGTGGACAATATGGAGTAAGAGGTACAGTAACGATAAAAGCCTTTATCGATGCCGATAATATTTTAATTACTGATACTCCAAATGATCAAAGTGGAAATCCTCCAACAGGATCAACCGATGGAACAATCACCACAGGAAAAACAGTAATATCAACAGCAGATTGGAATGCTTTACAAACAAATGGAATAAGCTTTAAAGTAAGAGGAGAAGCAAATCCAGGAATCTGGGTACCAGCACCAGCTCAAGGAACAATAGAATCATGTCCAGGATGTAAATTTATTTATTCAACAACTGCAATGTATACAACATGGAATGATCAAATTCAAACACCAACCCAAATAACAAGCGGGTTATATGATAGTTATGATGAATTAATAGCAACAACGGGGAAAAATTATTTCTTGGGAGTAAAATTAAATAATAATAATGAAGTAACGAATGCCTATGCATGTGGAATAAAAGATGGAATTCCATTCTGTATTGAGGGAACAAGTGATGGAAGTAAATACACAGCAAATCAAACATTAATAAATGGAGCAAATTTATGGAATAACACATGTACTGTAGAAAGTAATTATACATCATGTGGACCATGGGATAACGCTTCTGTTTCTGCTTATGCTGATTCTGATGACTATGTTGATGCTGGCGTTGGTACTTACGGCATCTGCAGTGTGACTCCGTATGGCGACTTTAGGTGCGATGATTCCTCTGGTGAGGGAGCGTAGTAGTAGTCCCGCCAGATTTTCCAAATACTTAATTTATTGAGGGATTAATAAAAAAGATTGGAAACAAGAGTATTCTTTGCATAATATAGTGTGTAAATTCTGAAAATAGAATTACAAACACACTATATTTTTTGTTGTAGTAAAGTAGTAAAAGAAAGTTAGATGATACATATTTAGTAGTATATGTAATAAAAAAAACATAACTATAGATATTTATAATTTTTTTTCTTAAAAAGGTATGTTAGAAGAAATACTTGACTTTTAAAAGGAATTGTGGTATTATATACGGCATAAATTGATGGGGGGATTAATTTATGATTTTGGATGAATATGATATCTTAAGAAAGAAAAATAAGAAGAAAGGTTTTGCAGCCTTTGATTTACTAATTTATATTGCAATTGTATTACTTGCAATTATCATTTTTGCTTTCATAATTGGAAAGGTTAATAAAAATAAAACAACTGAAACTGATAATGGAAGTAAAACAACCAGTGTAATAACAGAAAATAATGGTTCTAGTGAGGTAGTTAATAATAATGAATCAACTGATGTAGTAACAATTGATCCAAAAGCAGAAAGAACATATTATGAAAATATTAAAAATATTAAAGATGCAGCAGTAAACTACTTTACTAATGAAAGATTACCTAAAACAAAAGGTGAAACTACTAAATTAACATTAAAGAAAATGCAAGATAAAAAACTTGTATTAAATGTTATTGATAGTAAAGATAACTTTTGTGATGGTGAAAAGAGTTATGTTGAAGTAACAAAAGATACTAATGAATATGTAATGAAAATATATTTATCTTGTACAGATAAAGAAGATTATATTATTGTTCATTTAGGATGTTATGATTACTGTAAAGATAACATTTGCGAAAAGAAAGAAGATATTAAAGAATTTGAATATGAATATAAAAAAGCAACAGAATGTGTTATGACAGATTGGTCTTCTTGGAGTGAATGGAAAACAAAAAGAGAAGCTACAAATAGTAATAAAAAAGAAGAAATAAAAACAGAAACCAAAAAACAAGAATATACTGATACGATAAACGCTACAAAATCACCTGTAACTTATAACTGTGATGGATACCCAGGATATAAATTAAGTGGTAATTTATGTGTTAAAGAAACAACTACTAAAGATGTTATTGATGCAACACCAAGTACTTATTCATATAGTTGTAGTGATTATCCAGGATATTTTGTTGAAGGGGATAAATGTGTTAAAATAACTACTAAAAAAGAAACAAAAAATGCAACTAAAATAGAAGGAAAATATTATTGTCCAGAAGGATATATATTAAATGGTACAAAATGTGAAAGAACAATTACTAAGACATCAACAAAAGATGCCACAAAAAATCCAATAACTTACTATTGTCCAGATGGATATAAGTTAAATGGTACAAAATGTGAAAGAACAGTCACAAAGACATCAACAAAAGATGCCACAAAAAATCCAATAACTTACTATTGTCCAGAAGGATATAAGTTAAACGGAACAAAATGTGAAAGAACAGTTACTAAAACATCAACAAAAGATGCCACAAAAAATCCAATAACTTATTATTGTCCAGAAGGATATAAGTTAAATGGCACAAAATGTGAAAAAACAGTTACAAAGACATCAACAAAAGATGCAACACCAAAATATAGTACTAAAAAAGAATATTATACATGTTATAAACAAGAATGTACTACTAAAACTGTATTTAGTTGTGCAACTGGAACATGTAAGATGACTCCACAAACAAGTTGTGAGAATAAAGCAAAAACATGTTCAAAAGATGTATCTTATATTAGCAGTTACACATGTCCAACAGGATATACCCTAAATGGAACAAAATGTACAAAGAAATATAAAGATACTGAAAAAATAGATGCAAGTAAAAATCCACAAACATATTCATGTCCAGAAGGATATACTCTAAATGGAATAAAATGTACAAAGAAATATGATGAATTAGAAAAAATAGATGCAAATAAAAATCCACAAACATATTCATGTCCAGAAGGATATACTCTAGATGGAACAAAATGTACAAAGAAATATGATGAATTAGAAAAAATAGATGCAAATAAAAATCCACAAACATATTCATGTCCAGAAGGATATACCCTAAATGGAACAAAATGTACAAAGAAATATGATGAAATAGAAACTATTAATGCTAATAAATATAATGATACCTATAAATGTGAAACTGGATATATTTTAGATAATAAAACTTGTATTAAAGAAATAACAGAAAAAGATACTAAAAATGCTAAAAAAGTATCAGGTGGTTATATTTGTAAAGCAGGTTATATTCAAAAAAATAAAAAATGTGAAAAAACAATTACAAAGGTAGATACTAAACTAGCTTATCAAAATAAAGTAACTTATTCTTGTCCAAGTGGATATAGTCTAAATGGTACAAAATGTACTAAGAAAATAAATAAAGACATTAAAGTAACTTATTATCGCTATGCAACAAGAAGCTGTAATGGTGGTAGTGTTGATACTAAATGGAGTTATTTAGATAATGAAGAATTATTATCTAACGGATATAAATTAACTGGCAAAAAAAGAGAAGTTAAGGTAACAGTAAAAGAAAAATAAAGGGGGAAATTATAATGATAAAAAATATTAAATTAAGTAAAAGATTATTATCACTACTTACTGGAATGGCAATTGGTATAACTCCAATTGCAGCATCTAGTGAAACTAAAAGTACTCAAGGATTTACTTTAGTAAAACAAGAAATGAAGATTGAAGGAAATGATCTTAATATTGACAATTATACTAAAGAAATGGAAAAAGCATATAACTATTTAAAACAATTTATTGATTATGATAATTTACAATCTGATTTACAATGTTTATATTATATTAGTAATAGAACCTATATGAATACTGAAGTAAACAATGATTTAATTGATTATGAAGCTATTTATGGAAATGATAATATTGCTAAAAATTTTGAAAATAGTTTTAGATTAATTAATATAATTAATGAGTATAATGAAAATACTATTAGAAATGATTATACAAATAATACCATGGATATTAATCATTTAATTGATGTAAGTTTATTATGTTATGATAGTCATGATAGAGAAATAGTAAGAAGTATGTTTGAAAATTACTTTAATGCATACAAAAATAATCGTTTTGAAAATAAAGATTATACTAATGTATTTAAAGAATTAACTACTTTAAATTCAGAAGAAAAATTAAATAATGCCCATGAATTACATACTGGAACAATGTGGTTATCAGAAATTACTTTAGGAAGAGAAGTAATTGAAATGTTACATGATGATATGTTAAATGATTATAGTATCGAAGAATTATCAAAATATTTCATAAGAGAAGAACTTGAAAAAGGTAATTGGATATTAAGAGATGATGTATCACTAGACCTTAATTGTTTAAGTGAATTAGAGTATGAAATCTTTAATTTAGGAGAACTTGAAACATTTGCCTATGATCAAGTAAATAATAATATTTATAAATTATTTGATGCTCAAAATATGGAAAAGAAAGAAAATATTATGCTTGATAATGAAGAGTTATCAGAAGATGATAATGACTATCAAAAATCACA
This sequence comes from uncultured Clostridia bacterium, assembly GCA_947165365.1. Classification (GTDB taxonomy): domain Bacteria; phylum Bacillota_I; class Bacilli_A; order RF39; family UBA660; genus RUG12783. The sequence goes on from CAMVAF010000015.1 coordinate 19,594, forward strand.
ATGTTTTGAAGAAAATATTCAAAATGCATACTCATATCTTCTAAATTATATTAATTATGATCATATGAAAAGTGATTTACAATGCTTAAGTTATTTAACTAATAGAGAATATTTAACAGAAGATGAAGAAAATAATTTAATTAATAATGGCGTTGTATATCAAACAAATTTTGAAACTGAAGAAGGTTTACAAAATTTCATGCAAGCTTATAGTTTAATAAATGTTATTCTAGATTATAATCAAAGTGTTATAAGAAATGATTATGAAAATAATACCATGGATATCAATCATTTAGTTGATCCAAGTATTATATGTATAGATAATAATGATAAAGAAATAGTTCATAATATACATGTTCAATATTTTGAAGCATATAAAAATGGTCGTTTTGAAAACGAAAATTATTATGAAGTATTAAAAGAATTAGTATCTAATGGAAACTTATCAGTTGGTGCAATGTGGCTTTCTCGTAATATTATTGGTGGAAATACAATGCAAATGTTACGTGATGATATGCAAGAAGATTATGAAAGAAAAGAATTAGATAAATACTTTATTGCTAAAGAATTAAATAAAGGTCAATGGTTCTTAAGAGAAGATATTAATGTTACAATGAATGATTCTAATGAATTATCACGTGAAGTATATAATTTTAAAGAACTATGGCAATATGTTTATGATAATGTCAATAATGATTTATTTGCATCATTCCAAGTAGATTGTAAAACAAAATAAGTTTTAGGTTTATCCTAAAACTTTTCTCTATTATTGAGAAATAATAAATTATATAGTATAATTACATTGAGGTTATTATGATTATAGATTTACAAAAATTAAATTATGTTGATAAAATAACAATTAATGATAATATAGATATTCCAAAACATTATTATCAAGATTCGGAAATATTAAATTTAGATAAAGTTATGGTAAACGGGGAAATAACAAATGATCTTAATGAAGATTATTTGATAGAATTACAAATTAATTCTAAAATGATTTTAAGAGATTCATTAACCTTAGAAGAAATTCCATATGATTTTACTGTTAATATTGAAGAAACTTTAGAAAAATCTGTAAAAACACTTGATTTAATTGCATTTTTATGGCATTATATTATGTTGGAAGTTCCCTTAAGAATTACTAAAAATGAAGGAAGTTATCCAAAAGGAGAAAACTTTCGTGTTATTAGTGAAGAGGAATATAATAAGATGAATAATCCTTTTAAAGATTTTCATTTGGAATAAGAAAGGAGAATAAGTAATGGCTGTACCTTTTAGAAAAGTTTCAAAAACAAGAAAAAGAATGAGAAGAGCTCATAATGCATTAGAGCCAAAAACTGTAACAGTTTGTCCAAATTGTGGAGAAACTATTAAACCACATCGTGTATGTAAAAAATGTGGATATTATAAGAAAGAAGAAGTTATTAAAAAAGAGACTAAAGAAGAAAAATAATCTTCTTTTTTTTGTCAAAAAATGTCAAGTGCTTTATTTTGATATTAATAAACGCATATTATTATAGTATACTTATTAGTAGAGGAGGAAGTATGTATCTATTAACAAAAGTTGTTCTAGCAGTTATGTTAGGTTTTGTATCATCTGCATTAGTAGGTCTTGTATTAGTTCCTCTATTAAAAAGGATGAATATAGGGCAAAGAATTAGTACATATATGAGTTTTGCACATCGAAGTAAAGAAGGTACACCAACAATGGGAGGCTTAATCTTCATTATTTCCACAATTTTGGTTATGGCTTTTCTTTTAATAACTAAAAAAGTAACTTTTACCAATGATTTAAAAATTGCTTTATTTGTTTTTATTAGTTATGCTTTTATTGGTTTCTTAGATGATTATTTAAGTATTAAAAAAGGTAAAAATGAAGGATTAACTGTTGTTCAAAAATTTTTCTTACAATTAATAGTAGCTTTAGTATTTTTCTATTTATATATGCAAAATGGTGGTAAAACATCACTTATCGTTACAACTTTAGGTATTCATATTGAAATGAAGTGGCTTTATGGAATCTTTATTTTATTTATTCTAGTAGGTAGTTCTAATGCTGTTAATTTAACTGATGGATTAGATGGACTAGCAGCAGGACTATCATCAATTGCCTTTATCGCTTTCAGTTTAATAAGCTTAATGGTTGGTTATACTGATATGGGTATTTTTACTCTTGTATTAACAGGAAGTTTAGTAGGATTTTTAATATATAATGCATATCCAGCTAAGGTCTTTATGGGAGATACTGGAAGTCTATCCCTGGGAGCTATTATGGGGACTATAGCTATAATAACTCATCGTGAAGTAACTTTATTGATTGTTGCTTTAGTATTTGTTATCGAAACATTATCAGTAATTATCCAGGTATTCTGGTATAAAACATTTCATAAAAGATTATTTTTAATGACTCCAATTCATCATCATTTTCAAAAACTTGGTTGGAGTGAAGTTGAAATAGTAAGAACCTTTTGGGTTTTTGGATTTCTCCTTGCAATGGCTGGAATAATCTTTGGTGTATGGATATAAAAAAATAGTTTACAAAGACTATTTTTTTTGTTATTATTAAATTATAGAAAAATAGAAAGAAGTGATGACTATGGAAGAAAAGAAAAAAAATAAATTTTTAATAAAAAGTTATAAACAAATGTTTATGGTAATAAGTATATTTACCTTAATTTTATTAGTAGGTGGCACAACTTTAGCTTTCTTTAACTATACAAGAACAGGTGGTGCAAATACTTTAAAAGTAGGAAGAATAAGTTTTGTAACAAGACAAACCAAAACCATTAGTTTAACCAATCTATTTCCCATAGATCCAACAAATAATGAAGAAATGTCTGACGCTACCAAAGTAGGTACATTAGAAATTGAAATAGAAGGAGATACTGATTATAATCAAGGTGTCGAATATCTAGTATCAAGTGAAAATACTAATATTACTACGTCAAATGGTAGAGTAGTTCCTATTAGTTTAGATATCGAAGTAACTAATTTAGGAACAGAAAATGCTAATTATTTTACTGCCAGAGAAAGTAAAAATGCAACAATTTATAAAAGAATAATAGGTGATGCTTTAACTGATGATGAAAGAATACTAGTAGGTTTTATTAAACCAAATACAACAAGTGGAACCATTGAAGGAGTAAATGGTAAAATAACTATTAAAGCATATCTAGATAAAAATAAAATATTAATAAGTGATACCTATAATGGTACAGAATCAGATGATATGGGTACACCTAATTCTTTAGCGGAAGGAAAAACGGTATTAACAACCGAAGAATGGAATAATATCTCAAGTACAGGAGTATCATTTCAAATAAAAGTAGAAGCCAATGAAGGAATATGGGTAAAGGAAAACCAAATGAATATTAGAAGACTTGATTTTACAAGTAATAATCCATCAATGACAATTGCTCAATTAAATTCTTCAGGAGATAAGACCATCAAATTAAATACAACCGTAGTTGTTAATGAAGGTAGTGCTGATGAACAAACATTGTATGCCCAAATGAAATTACAAGGAACATCAAGTTTATCATATGATAAGAAAAATTATACTATTACTTTTTATAATGACGAAGAATTAACTGATAAAGCAAAAATTGATGTAGGAAAAGATTGGGGAGATCAAAGTAAATATTGTCTTAAGGCAAATTGGATTGATTATACACAATCTAGAAATATTGTCTCAGCAAGACTAGCATCTCAAATGCAAGAAAAATATAACTTATTTCAAACAACACCTAATAATGGACTAATTGATGGATTTTTTATTGAAGTATATATTGATGGAAATTATCAAGGTTTATTTACAATGAATATACCAAAAGGTGATTGGATGTTTAATATGGATAGTAGTAATCCAAATCATATTTTAGTAGCAGGGGAAAATCCTAATAGAGGAAGTTCAACATCTTTTAGAGCGTTAACAAATGTATCACAAGATGGAATTGATTGGTCTGTTGAAGTAGGTGAAGTAAACGAAGCAACATATACAAAATTAAATCGTTTAATTAGTTTTGTAATGAATTCATCAGATACTGAATTTAAAAATAATTTTAATCAATATTTAAATTTAGATGCAACTCTTAATTATTTTGCTTTTATTGAAATAGCTAGTGCAACAGATAGTCTTGGTAAAAACATGTTATTAGCAACATACGATGGAAATGTATGGTATCCATCATTATATGATTTAGATACAACATGGGGAATTGTTTTTGATGGAAGTGGAACTCTTTATCCCCAAAAATCTTATAATGAATATAGTGGAGGAGATAATTTACTTTTAGAAAGAATTATTAAAAACTTTCCTGAAGAATTGGAAAATCGTTATAAAGAATTAAGAAGTACAGTTTTATCTAATCAAAATATTATTAATACATTTAATGAATTTTATGGTACAGCAACAAATGAAATGTGGCAAAGAGAACACACAAAGTGGCCAAATATTCCTAACCCAACAAGTGTTGTTAGTGGTACAACAGGAATTAACCAAATTACTACTGATTTGAGTTATCATGCAAACTTTGCCGATTCTTTTATGGATAGTATTTATATCCCTCCAAGAACATATAATGAAAGTAATTTAATATTTAGTTTAAATACTCCTTATCAAGGAGCCCCTTATAAATATATGGATACTGGTATTAAATTATATACGGATACAAGTGATGCCAACTCTCACTATACAATATTAGCAAAATATACTCCAAATAGCGATTCAACATCTGAAGAAGAAACATTATTATCAGAAACATCTACATGGCATGGCGATGGAATACGTGATGGAATAATTGTTCATGATAGTAAAATACATAGTATGACTTCCTTTCATGTTGGTACAGATTTAACAAGAAATGGATATGAAGGACTTGCAAGATATACAGTTGGCGATAGTAGTTATTTTGCTATCACCATCGATAGCGGAGTATACCGAATTTTTGGAATGGTTGATGATAAAAATGGCGACTATGGTGGTTTGTGTACTCCTGAAAGAAGCGATGTTTATGATGCCTGTTATGATACTCCAGTAAATGGAAGACTTGACATGCGAAAGAAAAATAATAGTTTAAATGATACAAGTTACGTTAAAGGAAATCTTACCATTGGTTCAACATTCTTTTTAAATGGTGATACTCAAGATATTCCATATGCCGAAAATTCATTTACTGGTGTAATAAGTGAGTTATATGTATATAATCGTATTCTTACTAATTCTGAAATTAGAACAAAAATATTATCAATGCAACAATAGTATAAAGTTAAAAACTACAATGAATAAATAATTGTTAGTCAAAAAGTACTTGAAAAAAGTACTTTTTTGTTATCCCATAAATTATCAAGAATATCATAAAATAAGAATTATTGAATAACTAATCATTAATATTAATTAATAAGTTATTTTTTGTTTTCTTTCGATATTCCTAAAATTATTCCAATACTTATGGAACTAATAAGTAAGCTTGATCCACCATAACTTAGAAAAGGCAAGGTAACACCGGTTACAGGTATTAAACCAATAACTACCGATAAATTAAGAATTGTTTGAATAATCATTTGAAAAATTAAACCAAAAGACAAATATTTAGTAAAACTATCTTCGCTGTCTAAAGATATTTTAATTGATCTATAAAGCATAAATGAGAAAAGAGATACAACAATAAGTACACCTAAAACGCCAAATTCTTCAGATATAATACTGAAGATAAAATCTGTTTGTGGTTCAGGTAAATAAAAATGTTTTTGTCTACTATTAAATAATCCCATACCAAGTACTCCACCAGGCCCTATACTATATAAACTTTGAATAATTTGAAAACCAGTACCTAAAGGATCGGACCATGGATTAAGAAAAGAAGTTATTCTATCCATTCTATAAGGAGCAATCATTACAAGTACAATAATTCCAATAATTCCGATAACACCTAATATAACAAAAAATTTCATATTAACACCGGCTATAAATAATAAACTAATAATACTTATTACGATAATCATTCCCGTACCAAAATCAGGTTCTAACATAATTAAACCAAAAATTATTATTAAAACCAAAAGTATTGGAATTACCCCTTTTTTATAATCCTTTAAAAATTTATTATTTTTAGATAAATACTTTGATACAAAAATAATAAGTGATAATTTAGCAAATTCAGATGGTTGTATTCCAAAACCACCTATTCCAAACCAACTTCTTGATCCATTTCTAATAACCCCTATACCTGGTATTAAAACAAGTATTAATAAAAAAATAGATATTCCCAGTAATTTATTAGCATTTTTATAATAAAAAGATGAATCAAGTCTAGATAATAAAAGCATTAAAATAATACCAATAATAACAAAGAATCCTTGGTATATCAAATAATGAAATTCATTATTAAATTTATATTCAGCCCATATATAACTTGATGAATAAATCATTAATAATCCAAATAACATAAGTACAATTATATCTAGTAATAGCCATTTATCAATTTTCAAAATATCACCTATAGATTATATGAATTAATCTATTTAAATTTGACAATTCTATCAATAAATGGTATCATATTAAGACGTTTTAGGGAGTATGTTATGGATATTATAAAGAAGGTAAATGATGATATTCAAGAAATCGAATATATAATTAGTCATGAGAAACAAATTAATAACAAAAATAAAACAATTAAAAATTTAAAAATAACTAAAAATATTATGAAATTAACTCTACCATATATTATAACTCCTATCATATCTTTTGTATCCATGTCACAATTGGGACATTCACCAATAAATTACGAACATGTTAAAGATAGTGAAAAAATCTTAAAAACCATTGATAATTTAGGTAATATAACAGAAATAAATCAATATGATGAGATAAAAGACATTTATAATGTTATTTATTATTATCATCAGTGGAAATTAAAAGATAATAATGAATATCAAAGAGTAGTTAATAAATATATGATTGATTATCCCAAATTTATTAAAGATATAAATACCAAAGATAACCAAGAAATATTAAGGTTACTAAATGACCCAGATATTCTAGAAAAGGAATATATTATTGATAATAATCAAACAATGATTGAAACAAAAAATAATATAACCAGCGATGAATTAAATGAAAAAGAATACTTTAAAATAATTATTTATGATGAGAATAATGACAATTTTATTATTCGCGAACAAAATACATTAGAAAATGTAAAAGATATTATAAAATATATACTTTTAGTAACACTACTTGAATGTATTATAAAATTATTATATAAGAATCAAGAAAAGAAAATAAAAGAAGAAATCAGAAGGATAAATAAAGATTATACTCCTTTAGATATGGATACACTTCAAAAAAAATTAGTAATTAGAAAAAATAATTTAAGGAGATTAATGGAGTAACACATGGATAATAATGATATATTTAAATACTTAAAACCATCTGATAATGATAGTTTAAGTAAATTAAAAGGAAAAGATATATTAAATATTATAGAATTATTAGATAATGATTTAGATTTAAGAAATAATTTAGGTTTAGATCCAACTATTACTTTTGGCTTAGAACTAGAATATGAAAATATTCATAGTTATAATGATAAAGAACCACTTGAATCTATTAAGGAAAAACTACAAAAAACATATTGGGTAAGTAAATATGATTCTACTTTAAATTTTGGAGTAGAAATAAATTCTCCTGTTTTACGTGATAATAAAGAAAACTGGTTATTTCTTGATGATTTGATAAAATTTATTAAACCATATGTATCGATAGGTGATAAATCAGGAGGTCATATTCATGTAGGCGCACCTATTTTAGGAGATAATAAAGACAGTTGGTTGAATTTTTTGAAATTATGGTCAACTTATGAAAACATAATCTATCGTTTTACAAATGGAGAATTTATAACAAGTAGAAAAAGTATAGCTCAATATGCAATGCCTACAATGAAAGAATTTAAAAATTTTTATGGTATTTTAAAAAATAGTAGTTTAGATAAAATAATTAAATTTTTAAGAAATACCAGAAGATATCAGTCAGTTAATTTTTGGAATGTTAGTGAAAATCATATTAATGAACTTTTATTTAAAAATACTATTGAATTTAGATGCCCAAATAGCAGTTTAAGTAGTATTGTATGGCAAAATAATGTTAATCTATTTACTAAGATGTTATTATATTGTAAAAGTAAAAACTTTAATGATAATATTATTGATAATCGATTTATAATAAATAATTATAAATATGATAATTTATACCTATATGATGAAATATTTCTAGACCAAGCTTTAGAATTTGTTGATCTTATTTTTACTAATAATCTAGATAAAATTTATTTTTTAAAACAATATTTTAAATCATTTGATTTAAAAAAAGAAAAAACATATAAAGAACCAAAAATCTTAATAAAAAAATAGTTAAATTCTTTTAATGAATTCTTTAACTATTTTTTTAAAGTTTTCTTCAGCTTTTAAAGCTGTTTTTTTAACATCTTCATGAGTAAGTATTTCATTAGTAACTCCAGCAGCCATGTTGGTAATACAACTAATTCCGACTACTTTAATAGAAGAATGATGAGCAACTACTGCCTCAGGAACAGTACTCATTCCCACAGCATCAGCTCCTAATATTTTTAAAGCTTTAATTTCCGCTGGTGTTTCATATGTAGGACCTTTCATGTAGGCATAAACACCTTCCTTATATTCCCCAATGATATCATTCATTACATCTTTTAAAATATTGATATATTCTTTATTATAAAGATTAGACATATCAATAAATCTTTCTCCAAATTCTTCCATATTAGGTCCGCGTAACACTGATTCTGCAAAAAATGATAACTGATCACGTATAATCATTAAATCGCCCTTTTTGAAATTTTCGTTAATACCACCAGCAGCATTAGTTAAAATAATTGTTTCAATACCCAATAATTTAAAAATACGAATAGGGTAAGTTACCTTTTGTAAATCATATCCTTCATAGTAATGAAATCTTCCATTCATGGCAATAACAGGAATTTTATCAAGGGTTCCAAATATTAATTCTCCTTTATGCCCAACAACAGTAGATACCGGAAAATTAGGAATATCCTTATAATTAATAATAACTTTATTTTTTATATCATCAGCTAAACTTCCTAAACCTGATCCTAAAACAATTGCAATTTTTGGTATTTTTTTAACCTTATCTTTAATAAAATTTACTGATTCCATCATCTCATTTATATAATTATTCATTTACTACCATCCTTTCTTTAATGTTTTCTAAGACAATTTCTTTATCACTAAAATGTATTTTTTCTTTGCCAATTATTTGATAATCCTCATGACCTTTACCAAGTATTAGTAAGATATCATTTTCTTCTAACAAATCAATTCCTTTGATAATGGCGTCTTTTCGATTAAAAATAACTAAATGATTATCTTTTTTTACACCTTCTAAAATATCTTTCATGATGTTATTGGGATCCTCACACCTAGGATTATCATTAGTATATATAGCTAAATTAGAATATTCTTCAGCAATATGTCCCATTATTGGTCTTTTTGTTCTATCTCTATCACCACCACAACCAATAATAGTAATTATTTTACCTTTTCTAAATTCTAAAGCAGTTTTTAAAACATTTTCCATAGCATCGGGAGTATGAGCATAATCAACAAAAATACTGTTTGTTCCATACTTAATCATTTCCATCCTACCAGGAGGAGGGGATAATTTTTCATTTAAATCCAATATTTTATTAATATTAATACCAAGACCATTTAATATCATTAAACTAGTTAAATAATTATAAATGTTATATCTTCCTACCATGTTAATATGGTTATGATATAATTCTTTATTATAAGAAAATGAAAAATCAGTTCCCAAATTAGTAAAATTCATATGATTTATTAAGACATCACCATGTTTATTACTAATAATAATATTATGATTATCTTTGTTTATAAAAGATTCATAATTTTCATCATCACCATTAATAACAGCAATTTTTTCATTTCTTGTTAAACTAAATAATTTCATTTTAGCTTTTTTATATTCTTCCATTGTTTTATGAAAATCCAAATGATCTCTTGTTAAATTAGTAAATGCTACAGCATCATATTTAAGTCCATAAATTCTTTCTAGTGCCAAAGCATGAGAACTTACTTCCATAACAATATATTTACAGTTATTTTCATAAGCCTCAATTAGCATTTCATAAAGTAAATCAATATCTGGGGTAGTATTATTTAGTTCTCTTTTTACATTACTATAATAAAAACCTATTGTTCCAATATATGCTGTTTTATATCCTAAATCATTTAACATTTGATATATTAAAAAACATGTTGTTGTTTTACCATTTGTTCCCGTAACACCAATTAATTTCATTTTAGAAATATCATTATAATAAGTATTATATAAATATTCTTCTAAGTATTTTCGAGTATCAGCAACTACCACAGTTTCTACATCATATTGTCCTTTTTCACATATTATTTTTTTAGCACCTCTATCTATTGCATCTAAAATATAATCATGTCCATCTCTATTAACATTTCTAATAGCAATAAAAGTATCTCCTTTTTCTATTTTTCTTGAATCTGTTTTAATTTTCATACTTCCTTCTTTCTAGATTTAGTATATCATTATCTATTTTTTTATTCAATTATTTTTTAACTATTATTGCATGTATGACATTAAATTGATATAATAAATAAGTAAAATTCAAAAGGAGTATAAGATGAATGTTAAAGGACTATTATTAGTTATAAATTGTCGTTTTATTCTTCCTGTAGTATGTGTATTTACAGGAGGTTGGTTTTTATTTGGTACATTAAATGAATCTGAACCCAAATATTGGTTAATATTAATATCATGTTTATTATACATCTTGATATCTATTATTTTAGGTTTTAAATGTGTTTATAATATTGCAGCTAGTAATAGTGATTCTAAGGATAAAAAAATCTTTGTTATTGGTATTACCATATTAATCATTATATTAATTATTTTCTTTAAAATATATTTTAAAAGATAGTACCATCTTTTACATATATTTTTTTATATTAATAATTAAATTATCTTTTTTAGTACTAGAAATAATATTATCAAATTTAAATTTACCAATTTTTCTAATAGAAAATGTATCATTAATTTTTAATACCTTATCATAATCTTTAAGTATTTCATCATTATAGATAACCATTTTATCTTTAATTATTTTTTTAACATCCTCACGATTTGTATGAATTACTTTAGCAATAACACAATCAATTCTTAAACTTTTAGTAATAACTTTAATATCAATAAAAAGAGGTTCATAATCATTAAGATAATCTAAATCTCTTTCGATTAAATTAATATAACTGTGTTTAATTTTCCTAAATTCTAAATTAAAGTAATCCAACATATATCTAAAAGTATAAAAATAATAATGATTATTATAAATAATAATATCACCAAATAAAGAATCATCAATTCCTAAATTCATTAAACTTCCTAGAATATCTTGATGTCTTATTTTTTCTTTAATCTCTATTTCTAATAAAATAATATCAGGGATTTTACTATATATAATAACTTTTTCACTATAATTATTTGGTTTATAAACACTAAAACTATTTTTCTTTAATCTATTTATAACATTATTAGTATCACTCTTATTCAAAAAGAAGGTATAGCCATTATTATAAAATCTATTGATTTCTTTTTCAAACTCACTCATAAATCACCTAAAACTATTGTAACATAAACATTATGTAAACACTATTTCTTTTTTTTAAAATTTATGTTACTATATAACAAAGGAAAACTTATGAAATATATATTTATCTATCTTACAACAGTTATCACCAGTATGGGAATGGAATTTATTAATGAATTACGTTATTACAAGGAACTTGGAGATCATCATCTCAAAGTTGATTTAGAAAAATTTCGTAATATTCGAAATGATCTTAATATTAATAATACCAATTTATTTTATTTAATACCATTTATGAATATGCTATTGGTTTTATATAATACTTATAATTATGAAGATAAAAAGAAAAATTTCTTTTTACTACTTAATACATTTCATTTAATATTACCAATGACTTTTGAAGAAATAGAAGAATATCAAAATAAACCTACTGGTTTAACGGCTTATAACATATCTAAAAGACACAATAATATCGAAAAGAATAATCATGAATATGAAGTAGAGATGAATAATTATGATAAATCTCCTAATAAAGAAAAAATCGAAGAATTAAGATTATTAAAAGCAGAATTATTAAGAAATAATAATATTATTGATAAACCAAAAGTGTTAATTAAAAAGAAATAATTATTTTTTAAAATATGATAATTTTTTTTGATAGACTATTTAATTTTTATAGTATTTATGTTAATATATAATAGAGGTAGTGTTATGGGAAAAATAAAATTAGGGTATTGGTTTTTAACAGATAATAGTGCATCTGTATCACTCATGAATCTCCATGCAGAAGTTAAAATTTTAAATAATAATGAGTTTATATACTTTCAATTAACTATTACAGACAGTAATATGGAAACAGCTAATTTTAATTTTTATACTTTAGAAGATGCTGTTACTTTTGTAGAAAACGTTGCTAGCAAATGTTCATCGAAAGAAGAAGTATCAGAAAAATATAATGATATGCTTAACCAAGGATTATTTAAATTACCATGTGAAATAAAACCACCAAAAGAAAATGTGATTACACTATCTTTGGAAGAATTAAAACAAATACTTTTAAAATATTATAGTAGAATAAAAAAAGGCAATATTTCAATTAATATAGAAAATTATATTGATTTTAATAAGAAACCTAAAATAGTTTTTTATTTAATTGAATACATGGAATATTATGGAATCCAAAATATATTAACAGAAAAAGATATTGAAAAGGTATTAATTAACTATTTAGATTTTTATGGATATGAATTAGTTAACTATGAATATAAAGAAGAAATGAATTCAACATCTGATTTACCAATGTATAATTGTATTAATATTAATGTTGTTTCTAAAGAGGATAATAACCAAAAAAAATATCAAAAAAAACTTAAATAAAATATATATTTGTAAAAAAACTTGACAAACTATTAGTAAATGCATAAAATAAAAATATAAATTGTTGATGAAGAGAAGTAATATTAATAAACTTAAAAGCGAGTTAATAAATGGTGAAAGATTAACAAAGAAATATTAATATGAATAACACTTTGGAGAGCTTTTTGAAATTAAGTAGAAAAGACGGAGGTTTACCGTTATCTAAACTATGGTTTATTGACCAAAAAGAGATTACTAAAATAGTAATAATTAGGGTGGTACCGCGAGTTAAGAGTCCTCGTCCCTTTGGATGAGAGACTCTTTTTACATATATAGGAGGGATTAAAATGGATGTAAAAGAATTATTAAAAGATGCTAAAAAATATGAAGGGAAAAAGATTACTTTATCTGGATGGGTAAGAAATCATCGTAAACAAAAAGAATTTGGATTCATTGATTTTTCTGATGGTACTTGTTTTAAACACTTACAGCTTGTTTATACTAATAAACTTAAAGATTTTGATGAAATAACTAAAATTAAGATAGGTTCTAGTATTGAGGTAGTAGGGACTCTTATTAAATCAGAAGGAGCTGGACAAGATTATGAAGTAACTGTATCTAAAATTAAATTACTAGGAGATTGTCCTGATGAATATCCCATACAACCTAAAAGACATACAAGAGAATTTTTAAGAGAGGAAGCTTACTTAAGACCAAGAACTAATTTATTTCAAGCAGTATTTCGAGTAAGAAGTGTCGCTGCTATGGCTATTCATACTTATTTTCAGGAACATGGATATGTTTACTTCCATGCACCACTTATTACTGCCAGTGATTGTGAAGGGGCAGGTCAAATGTTTCAAGTAACTACTCTTGATTTAAATAGAATTGCAAAAAGTGGTAAAATTGACTATTCTAAAGATTTCTTTGGTAAATCAGCAGGATTAACGGTATCAGGACAACTTGAAGCCGAAACTTTTGCTCTTGCTTATAAAAAAACATATACTTTTGGACCAACTTTTAGAGCCGAAAACTCTAATACCAAAACCCATGCTAGTGAATTTTGGATGATTG
>CAMVAF010000016.1 GCA_947165365.1 uncultured Clostridia bacterium
AGTAATCTTTACTAAATTGACAGATAATTTATTTAAATATATCTTTTAAATTTAAACTAGCTTTATAAATATCATTTTTATTATAGTGATATTTATCGGATACAAGTTTTATTGCATCTTTAATAGTACATTTATTCTTTATTATTTCATCTACTATTATGGCTTCATAAGATATATTATCTTTCTTAATATCTTGTTTTTCTTTTTCAATTAATAAAACATATTCACCTAGTTCTGCTACATCACTATTATTAAGTATTTCAAGTACCTCAGTAATCGTTCCATAATATTTTTTTTCAAACTTTTTTGTTAATTCATTAGCAAGAAGAATATTAGAATTTGGAAAATATTCATTAATCTTCGATAATGTTTTAATAATTCTTTTTGGTGATTCATAAATAATTGCAATATTTGCTGAATCATTTTTTATCTTTTCTAACTCTTCTTCGACTTTTTTATTTTCTCTTGATAAGAAACCATAAAATGTAAAACTTTTACTATCCATACCACTTACCATAATAGCCGTAGTAACAGCCGATGCACCAGGTATTCCATATACTTCGATATTATTCTTTATTGCTGCATTTACTAAAATACTACCTGGATCTGATATACAAGGACATCCGGCATCAGAAATTAATGCAATTTCTTTACCACTTAATAAATCTTTAATAATACTATTACTCTTTTCTTTTTCATTAAATTTATGATAACTTATAGTTTTAGTATTAATATTAAAGTGTTTTAATAATACACTAGATGTTCTTGTATCTTCACAAAGAATTAAATCTACTTTATTTAAAATATCAATACTTCTTTTAGTAAAATCATCTAAATTACCAATTGGTGTTGCTACAACATATAAGGCCATATTATCCCTTCTTTCTTAAAAAATTATTGACAACATATATAATACATGATAAATTATCATTCAGTATACCTAATTTTGTTAGGACACTTCCCATTATAAGGAGGTGATATCGTGAGGATAAGAGAATACTTTTTATACATCATGGTATTTGCACAACTTATTTTATTATACATCTTGATTTTCAAGTTTATATAGATAAGTAAAGCATACTAACAGGGTTTTGGTTGTTAGTATGCTTTATGAATAAAAATATTTTTTGAAGTGTACCTAACACTCAAACTTATTAGGTATACCTTTTTTATTATAATCAAGTTTTCCTTGACATATTCATAATATCATAAAATTATTATAAAAGCAATCTAAATTTCTCTATTTTCCCTTAAATAATTTACTCCTATTTCATAGTAATTAGTTTTATCATCTAATAATTTATAATCATATATATAAGTTAAATTATTAACTTCTCTTATAGGATATTTATTTTTAAATCGATCTTCTAATGTTATATTATTTTCATATATTTTATTTAAATTAGTTTTTAGAGTCATTACCTCTCTTCTTCCCTTAACAATTACTTCTAAATTAGGATGTTTCTTATATCTCATATGATAACTTTCAATAATATCTTTAATCATATTGTAATTTAGTTCTAATGATAAAGTAACAAGTTTAGCTCCCATACTATGAAGAAAGGCTACTGTATAGGAATTAGTTACATTAAATGAATAATCACAATAAATATTTTTAAGTTTATTAAATGAACCTAATTCTCCAGCTAAATAATCTTTATTGATATCTAAATTATCATAATTATCCATTACTTTAGGAAGTTTAATAACACAGTTATCATCTTTATTTTCACTATATATTAAATCATAATTTAAATTATTTGATTTCTCTCTTACTAAAATAGACTTTTTATTAACTTTAGGATAATCTAAAACATTTAAAGAATATTCTTTTTCGATAAAATTGCTTTTACCTATTCTTAGTTCATTTAATTTATCAATTAATTCTCTTTTTAAATAATTAAGAGTTGTCATATTGATAAATAAATTATCATCTAGTTTAACATTTATATCTTCTAAATAATAAATACTATTACCTAGTTTACTTAATTTATCTTTAATCGTCTCTTTAGTTATAGGGATATTTCTAGATATTTCTGGAATAATACTTTCTAATATAAATTCATTTTCATTATCAGATACTTTTAAAGTAATTGGTTTATCTTTTAAGATATTAATATTTATTTTAATAGGGATTTTTCTATCTGGTATCTTAGATATTTCTTCTATTAATGAATTATCTTTTGTTAATAAAACCATACTATTTATTGGTATTTTTTTATTAGTTTTAAAACTTATTATATCATTTTTATGAGCTTCTTTAACTAATTTTTTATTAAGATAAAATTCATTTAATATATGTCCATATTCAAAATTATCATTAATTATTCTTAATCCATCAAAGATACTAAGATCACTATTTAATTTAACAAAAACATAATTATTTTGATAATCAATAACTTTTCCAATATTTATCCCTTGATGATTTGGATATTTACTATTAATAATATTATTCATATTTTCATTAAACAAATAACCTTTAGTATATTCTCGATAAAAGATTCTTTTTAATTTATCTAATAAATCATGATTAATGATTACTTTTCCTTTTTCATAATAACTATCAATAGCTTCCCTGTATATCTTTGTTACAACATAGACGTATTCCTTACTTTTCATTCTGCCTTCTATTTTTAAAGATGATGCTCCACTCTCAATTAATTTATCTAAATTATCAAGGGAATTTAAATCTTTCATACTAAGAGGATAATTACCTTCATTTAGTTTTTGATTATCTTTATTTAAAATGTTATAAGGAAGACGACAACAAGCCGTACAACTTCCCCTATTTGCCGAACGATTACCAATAAGTGATGAGAATAGGCACTCTCCAGAATAAGAGACACACAAAGAACCATGACCAAATACTTCTATTTCAAGACTGGTGTTATCAACAATATTTTTAATAACATCAATTGGTGTTTCTCTTGCAATAACAACTCTTTTTAAACCTAATTTTTCACATACTTTAACACCATCTAAATTATGAATATGCATTTGGGTTGAGGCATGAAGTTCTAAATTAGGAAACTTTTCTCTTATAAGGCTCACCATTCCAAGATCTTGAATAATTATTCCATCAACATTATTTTGATGAAGCATTCTAATATAATTAATAAATTTTTCTACTTCTCTTTCATAAACTAAAATATTACAAGTAACATATACTTTTACACCATACAAGTGACAATATTTAATAGCGTCTATTATTTCAGTATCACTAAAATTACCAGCAAAAGCACGAGCTGAAAATAATGTACCCCCAAGATATATGGCATCAGCCCCTGCTTTAACAGCATTTTTAAGACAATCCATATTACCAGCAGGACTAAGTAGTTCAATTTTTTTCATATAATCACCCTTCTTTTCTTATATTTTAACACATAATATTATTCATCTAAATTAGAAATGATTTCATTTAATTTTACTTCTTCATCTCTTAATTTTTCTAACATATTCCAAATAGTATCTTCCCCCAAAACACCACACGGCGTAGTAATCAACCCTTTATCATACGCTTCTAAATCAATATAATAATCATTACTTCCATAATAATTATTAATATCTATTAAATCATTTTGATAACAAGACAAAGTATCAATATCTTTTTCTAATTTATTGACTATTTTTAATAATTTATTTAATTTATCCTCTTTTTCTTTTACTCTTTCATTCATAAAGACTCCTTTAATAAGCATATTATACCAAAAAAATGATAAATAGAGTATATAATTTTCAAATTCTTCTTCACTACAAATTTGATATATTATTATAATATTTTGACAAACAAAAAGAAGAAAACTATTTAGTCTTCTTCTCAACAATATTATAATATTCTCTTATTTTCTTATCAATTTCATCTCGTAATTTAGTATTTTCTTTAAGAAGTAATTTTACATTTTCTTTTCCTTGACCTAATTTTTCACCATTATAAGAATACCATGCACCAGTCTTTTCAAGAATACCAATATCAGCTCCTATATCAATAATTTCACCTTCATGACTGACACCTTCTCCATACATAATGTCAACTGTTGCTGTTTTAAATGGTGGCGCTACTTTATTTTTAACAACTTTAATATTAGTTTTACTTCCAATAAAGTTATCACCAATTTTAATTGATTCACCTTTTCTAACTTCTAGTCTTACTGATGAATAAAATTTAAGAGCACGTCCTCCTGGTGTTGTTTCAGGATTTCCAAACATAATTCCTACTTTTTCTCTTAATTGATTAATAAAGATAGCAATTGTTTTAGTTTTATTAATCGTTCCCCCAAGTTTTCTTAATGCTTGTGACATTAGTCTTGCTTGAAGACCAACATGAGAGTCTCCCATCTCACCATCAATTTCTGCTTGTGGAACAAGAGCTGCAACAGAATCAATTACCACAATATTAATCGCATTACTTTTAACAAGAGCATCACATATTTCTAAAGCTTGTTCTCCAGTATCTGGTTGAGATAATAATAATTCATTAATATTAACTCCTAAATTTTTAGCATACACAGGATCCAAGGCATGCTCAGCATCAATAAAAGCTGCTCTTCCACCACGCTTTTGAACTTCAGCAATTGCATGTAATGCAAAGGTTGTTTTTCCACTTGATTCAGGACCATATATTTCAATTATTCTTCCTTTAGGATAACCTCCAACTCCAAGTGCTAAGTCAAGTGCTAAACTTCCACTAGGACTAACTTCAACTTCAGCATGCTTATTGTCCCCTAAAAGCATAACTGCACCTTTACCAAATTGTTTTTCAAGAGACGCTAATACATCTTCCAGAGCTTTATCTTTATCTATTTTTTTATCATTCATATAACCTCCATTTTATTTAAACAGTAATTCCTATTTACATTGTATATTGTTTATAAAAATAAATCAATTACCTTGACACTTTATTGATAATATTTTTTTAATAGACAATATACTTTATGAATTGGAAAACCAACTATTGAAAAATAATCTCCTTCTATTTTTTCTATAAATTTTCCAAAACCTTCTTGAATTGCATAAGCCCCTGCTTTAGTATAGACGTCATTATTCATAATCCAATCATTTATTTCATCAATAGTTAATTCACCTACATAAACCTTACATTTATCATAAGTTAATTCTTGATAAACTTGATTATTTTTTCTAATTAATAAACAAAGACTTGATATAACTTCATGATCTTTATTACTAAATTCTTTTAACATATGAAAGGCATCTTGATAATCCTTTGGTTTACCATAAATTCTTTTATTCATTGACACAATGGTATCACTTCCAATTACTATAACATCATCATTTATATTATCAAATACTGCCTTTGCTTTCTCATAAGCAAGTCTCATACATTCTTCATAATGATTTTTATTTTCATCTATTTTTTCTTCAACATGCATACTTTTAACTTCAAAAGGAATATTTAATGTTTTCAAAAGTTCTAATCTTCTAGGTGATGTACTTGCAAGAATAACTCTCATTATTTACACTTCTCCTCATCATAATCGTTTTTGGCAATACAAATATATTTTTCCATAACTTTTTTGATATCGTTTGGATAATCCATATTTACATATTCACTACTTTTTCTTGTATATTTAAAATAATAATATTTTCCCATATCTGCAAAAAATTCATAAATATTACTATAACTATAATCTCTAAATGGTCGATTACTCATATTTTTATATTTATTAAATAAATTAATAATATCAGCATTACTTGTAATATTATTTCCCTTCTTTACAGAATAAAAGTAATCCCAAGAATGACCTAGTTCATGAACCATTGTACCATAATAATCATTTAAAACAGTTGTGGAACATCGAATATCAAAAGCTCTTAATTTCCTTGGTCCAAAATTCATTCCAACATATCTATCTCCCCATATACTATCAAATGATTTATCACCTAAAAAAGTAATTTTATTTCCAAACAATAAGTATGGTGCATATTCTTTAATATCATTTAAATATGTTAAATATCTATTTGCAACAACATCAGGACAAGTATTTTCTATTTCAATAAAACTACCATTAACTAATAGTGTTTTTCTTACATTTATTTTTTGATATCTTGCATTGGTATTATATATTGGATATAATGTAGTATCTTCCTTTAATTCATAATTTTCTTTAGGAAAAAAGATTCCAGTAAGAGATTTGTTACTTGTAGAATATCCTCTTACTTCGTAACCAATTTTATTAAATGAAGGAAGACGTACACTACACTTACTTTCTCTATTATAAGCATAACATGATAAATTATTCTTCTCTACATAATCAAGTTCATTTTGATTAATATCTAAAGTATTAATTTTATAAGAAATAACATACAATGTGATATTATTATTAAGTTCAATATCCATATTCATAAAATAATCTGCCGTTTTACTATCCATATTATAACTATATCCTAAAACTATTCCACCATCTCTAGTTGCTTTAGGAAGTTTTATTCTACAAGAATTATTTTTTATTGTACAACTTACAGAATCACTTGTTATACTACTTGCTCCATTTAAAATAAATTTAGCCGTAAAACTAGCGCTTTCACCATTAGGTTTATCATCATTTATGATATCATTCTCTCTATTTTTGAAATAGTTAAAAGTTCCAATTAATATAACAACTATGATAGCTACTATAAAAACATATAATATATATTTCAAATATTTTGGTTTTTGATTAAAATCATCTGTTATCATAACATCCTCACTATTATATAAGAATAGTATACCATAGAAAAAGAAAAAATCCTCAAAAAAATTGAAGATTTTTAATTATATATTTTGGGAACTCTTTTTCCAATAGAACATATAACTTCATATGTTATTGTATTTAAATAATTAGCTATTTTTTTGATATGATCTATATCTTTAATAATTGCAACCTTATCACCCACTTTTACCGTGTCGTCAACTTCAACAAATAACATATCCATACATATATTTCCAACAATTTTATATTCTTTATTATTTATATATACTTCACGTCCTGTATTTTGTCGAATGATTCCATCTGCATAACCAATTGCTACTACTGCAATTTTTTTTGAGTTTATTGCTTTATAATTTGCATCATATCCAACAGTTTCGTTTGTTACTTCATTAATTTGAATAACCTCACTATATAACGAAAAAGTTGATTTAAATATCATTTTAGGAAAATCTACTAAACCATACATAGATATTCCCAAGCGACATCCATTAGCATAACTTTTCTTTTGATAAAATTCAGTTGCTTCGCTTGCACCAATATGAACAATTGGAATTTTTAACAAATCAACATCATTTGTAATATCTTCAAATTTTTTCCATTGATTATTTGTACATTTTTTATTATTAGGACTATATATGTGTGTATATATACCTTCTAGTATATAATTCTGTGATATATAATTAAATATTTTGTTGAAATCATTTCTATTATTTACTCCTAATCTATTCATACCAGTATTTACCTTAATATGCATTTTTAGATTATGATATTTTTTATTGATTTTCTTTAAATAATCATAACTACTAATAGTTATAGTAATATTGTTTTTTAAACAAATATCTAAATATTCTATATCAATAATTCCCAAGCATAATATTGGAATTTTCTTATTTTTCTTTCTAATGGATAATGCTTCATCTAATGTCGCAACAGCTAAATAATTGCAACCAGCTTTGATAATTGTTGCAATAGATTTTATTCCATGACCATAACAATCAGCTTTAACTACACCAAAATGATATTGATAATCTTTATATTTTTTTATTAATTTCTTTATATTATACTCTAAATTTTTTAAATTAATTTCCACATATGTTTTTCTATACATCATGCACCTCTAAATGTAAATTAATCAATAAAATAATTTTTAACTTATTGTAAGTTTTCCCCCATTACTTGGA
This sequence comes from uncultured Clostridia bacterium, assembly GCA_947165365.1. Lineage (GTDB taxonomy): Bacteria > Bacillota_I > Bacilli_A > RF39 > UBA660 > RUG12783. The sequence goes on from CAMVAF010000016.1 coordinate 7,889, forward strand.
TATATTTGAATATAGGTATTACCATCATTGACAATTAGGTCTTCCCCAGTTTCTTTAATTTTATAAACAGTTTTATCTTTTTCAGATGCTTTAGACCAAGTGATTGGTAAAGCTACACCATTTGTTATATAGTATCCTTCTCCTGTTCCAACATTACTTAATCTTTGATAACCAGAATAACCATGATCTTTGTATGTAGTATATTTAATACCATAAACAATAATATTTTTTGCTGTATATTGTTTACCAGTAACTAAATCAATATTTTTAGTATTATTCATACTTCTTAAATAATTTTTATTATTACTATCATATTGATAATTAGAAGTACGATAATTAGAATACTTAATACTTATCTTATTTGCAGGAGTTGTTTTATATTTTGATAAATCAATATCATCCGCACTATATGTTAATAAAGTACCTTTATCAGTTGTACTACGAAGTCCTCTATCTTTTATTGCTTTACTAAGTAATGAACTATTTGTAAATAAGGTATGTTCATAAGCTCTTTTTTTCCTTAACTCTTTATCACGTTGTCCATATTGTCCATCGACATCTATGTGATCTATTTTTTCACTAGAAATTCTTCCATCTGCTTCAGCAGAACCACCTGCATGCACAATTATAGCATCATTTTCAAAAGCATATCCTAGATATTGATTTCTTACACTTCTAATTGAACCTACTTTAGTAAAATCAACGTCTTTAAATAATGCAAACATTCTTGTTATACCATATTCCACCATTATTTCATATACCATATAAGCATCATTTAGACCTGATTGAGGAAGGGCAGCTGAATGACAATTAATCATTACGCCATATGGTCTTGTCTTAGAAGTAGTATCAACTATTTTTATTTTACTTTCTTCCTTTACTGGTTCTGGTGTTGGTGTTACAATAGTTTCTTCTTTAATATCTTCTTGTTTAGTACCAAAAACTCCTTTTTGTGTTAAGATAATACCAACAGTTATCAATATTGCTCCAACAAATAAAAATGGAACAGCTTTAATTAATCTTTCTTTCATTTCTATACCTCTTTATTTATTTCTCTTAAAATATCAATAGTCCTCTTAATTCCAGTCTCAATATCAAACCTTGGTTCATAACCAATTTTTTTAATTTTATCATTACTCATTCTTGAGTTAATAGCACCACTAAAACCTTTTCGTTCTATATCATTTGGTATTTCAAAAACAACCTTTGTGCATGCATATTTTGCAACAGTTTCCGCAACATCTCTCAATTTAATATCTGTTTCTGGATAAGAGATGTTGTATGCTTCTTTATTTTCGCCAAGCAATAAAGTTACAAATATTCCGAAAGCAGCATCATACACATATAAATAAGAATAATGTTGATTACCTTCACTTTTTAAAATAATATCTTCCTTTTTTAAAGCTTTAAAAATAAATTGTGACATTGCTTTTGAATCATCTTTTAAAAGTGTAGGACCATATATCCTAGATAATCTTGCAATTACTACATCTATTTGTTTTTCTTCAGCATATGCTTGACATAATGCTTCACCACATCGTTTACTTTCAGGATATCCTGCCCTTAATGTATTAGAATTGATATAACCACAATAATTTTCATCAAATAATTCAGTATCACCTCTATTTCCACCATATACTTCAACTGATGATGCAAATAAAAAACGTTTTATGTTCTTTTTTACACCAAATTCAAGTAAATTTTTAGTCCCAATAACATTTGTTAAAATTGTAGAAATTGGAGAACTTGCATATTGAACTGGATGAGTATTACTTGCCAAGTGCAATATATAATCAATATTATCATCAAAAAACAATTCATTATTAACATCATGTGAAATGTATCTAAAATTTTTATTATCTAAATACTTCTTAAATTGATCAGGACATTTTTCTCTTTTTCCTAAAGCATAAACATTACAATTTAGATCATGCTCATTCATATACATTATCGTATCAACAATAAAACTTCCAATTAAACCAGATGCACCTGTTATTAATATACTTTTATTTTTTAATTTTATATAGGGAATTTTTTCTTCTGATAACATTTTTATCTCATTACAATATTCTTTGCTATTTAAATAAATCATACATACACCTTATTTCATCCAATCATCTTTTTTTGAATTTAATAATGCTTTAAAAATTTCAATATCATCTGGAGTTGTTAATTTAATATTTTTTTCACTACCTTTTGCTTTATATACAGTTCTTCCCATTTCAATCATCAATGTACAACTTGCAACAGTATTAGTCATTCCTTTTTTTATTGCTTCATCTTGTACTTTTCTCAAATCTTTAACAAAAAATGTTTGTGGTGTTTGAGTACGAAGTAAATTATCACGATTTATTGATTCATGAGACTCTTCACCATTTTCCGTATATAACATCGCTTCATGACATGGAATACAAGTAATAGCATTTCCTTTTTCATGACAAACACGAATATTTTCACTAATTATCTCTTCTGATAAATTTGGTCTAATAGCATCATGTACCAAAATCAAACTATCATTTCCATAAATTCTTTCAACTTCTTTTGTGCCATTAACAATCGACTCAAATCCTGTTTTACCGCCAGAGACCACACTGTCTAATTTAGCAATACCAAATTGTTTGGCGTATGATCTAACCATTTCATGCCAACCATCAAGACAAACTATAACAATCCCATCTATCTCAGGATGTTTTTGAAAACACTCCATTGTATAAACAATTACTGGTTTATCACAAACATTAAGAAATTGTTTAGGTATATCTTGTCCCATTCTATTTCCAACCCCACCTGCTATAATTAAAGCAATATTTTTATTTTTTTTCATTTTATCCTCCTTCTTCCCACCAAAAATGGCATATATTTATTTATTAAAAATGAAATTACAATCAACATTAAAGTTGATATACAAATTTACATCCAGAAAAGCGCATTATTTGAAAACATAATATTAATAAATTTACCAACTTTCCATAATATATAATCACATATAGGAAAAACAAATGTAGAGTGAAAAAAGTAAAATATAAAACTATTCATTCCAATGTATTCCATAATTTTACTAAAACTTATTCTTTATTTTATTATCAACGTTTTTAAAAATGTATCCAAATGATATAAAAGTTAAAGCAATTGGAACTAAGTCCAAACTCCAATAAAATCCTTTTACAATTTTAAATAATAATACCTGAATAACATAACAAATAATAGCAAATCATGATAAAAAGAAAAAACGAGGCATATGAAAAGAATAAATCCATATTTTAAAATCCAAATCAATATATTGGCAATGACCAGCAAGAACAAGTAATATACTTATTCCCCTTGCAATATCTATACTTTTATCTCTATTTAACAATACACTACTTTTATCATTCTTTTTTTTCATAAAAAACTCCATATATAACCATATTAATTATTTCACATAATATCTATTAAATTCAAGTTATTGGACATACTTATTTTTATTTTTCAATATATAAAATATTCTAATTAATAAAATTAATATTTCAGTTGTTATTGTTAAAATACATATACTATCAATATTTAATATTCTTAATAAATATAAAATAAATAATCCAATAACATGATATATTGATGATATAATAACACTTAGATTAGCTTTATCACTAATACCTAAAGGTGTCATTGTGGGAAACCCAAGTAAATATGTTGGTAAAGTTATAATAATTATTGGAATCATATATCTTAAAATAATTGCCGATTCCTCATATTCTTTTCCAAAAGCAATCACACATATTGGTTTGGCATACACAAACAATATTATACACCCAAATAAAATAATTGGCATAAATATCTTTAATATTTTCTTTATCAAATTAAAATCTTTATTCTTTACCATATGAGGATATACACTATCTGAAATAGGTGTCATTGCTTGACGAGATGCTGATAATATTTTTTCAGAACTAGTATAATGTCCTAAAACAGGACCAGTAGGATAAATTATACCTAAGATAAATGTATTGGTAGCTCCATAAAGTGTTGTAGCAATTCTTGATAAAAAGAATATTCTTGATTTCTTAAAACATTCATTTATATCATCTTTAGTTACTTTACACATTCTTATTTTAAACCTTTTAGTAACATCACGATAAACAAACAATAAGGCAACGAAAGCACCTATTATATTTAATATTGGAATTATCATATAGTCAGTTGATTTTTTTAAAAACACAAAAATCATTATTGTAAAAAACATTTTAATGAAAACATTTCTAATAGTAATAGCTTTCATTTGTTCAAAACCACGATACAAAAAATCAGGTTCAAAGGAATCAATTGCTACATAAATAAAATATAATATAAATAATAATGGATCATCTTTAAATATATCAACTGTAAACAATAAAATAATTAATGGAACAATACTAATAATTATCAAAATTACCTTAATAATATTAACACTTGTAAATACCTTAGAAACATAATTTTTATCATCACTATTTTTAGATACACTTTCTGTAGCTGATAATAAAAATCCAAAATCATATAACAATCTAAAATATGTTGATACAGCTAAACAAAAACCAATTCTTCCAAAAATTTCTGGTCCCAATACTCTCGTTTGTAATGGAACCGTAATTAAATTAAAAAAATAGTTTGAAAAAGTTAATAAATACAACATAAAAGTATTTACCAATAATTTATTATTTTTTCTTTTATTTCTTTTCATATTAATCAATCCCCATCTCTTTTATAATAATTTTAACTATTTCTTGCGAAGATTTTCCTGTTTCATTTAAACCTACATTTTTATAAAATTTATCTAAATTATCCAAATATTTTTTTTCATCAAAATTCTTCATTTTGCTTATTAATTCTTCATTACTTTTACATAAAATAAATGGCAATTTCGTTAAATCAAATAAATAATCACGGTCTTCCTTATACTTATCAATATCAGTTGCGAACATATACACTGGTCGTTTTAAATAACTAAAATCTGTCATTAACGATGAATAATCACTAATTAAAATATCTGAAGTTATTAAAAGTTCATATAAATCATCATAATTAGTTACATCAATGGCATTATCAAACTTAAATTCATTAAATAAATAACTAACATTAGGATGAAATCTAATTAAAAAAACCCAATTATCATTTGTACTTTTATTTAAAAAATCAATAATTTTATTCACATCAATTTTATAGCAACTTAAATCATCATAATTTCTAAAAGTTGGCGCATATAAAATAACGCGACAATTATTTTTTATACCTAATTTCTTCTTTGTTTTTGCTGCAATTTCTACATGATTTTTTTTGTTTATTAAAATGTCATTTCTAGGAATACCAACTTCTAAAATATTTCCATCATACCAAAAAGCAGACCGATATAAATGTGTTTCCCATTTACTGTTTGAAATAAATAAATCAGCATTTTTAGAATCTTTAATAGCTCTTTTTATATATCTTTTAGTTAAGGATTTTATAGAGTCTTTTTCACACTTTTTAAAACCTATTCCAGCATGCCACGTTTGAATATAGAATTGTTTTTTTCTCTTTGGTGGAACAAATAACATTCTAGAATTATCTATCCAAACTTTTGCAGTCACAAGTTCAAATAAGCATTTTATTGTTTCATATTTTACTTTTCTAACACCTTTTGGAAGATAAGAATTAATATTTTCTTTATTTAATATCCATACTATATCAATATTTTTTTTAGTTTTTAATAATTCATCTACAATAGGTTTACCATTATCTCCATATCCTCTTCCAAAATAAGAGTTAACCACAATTTTATTTTTCTTTATAGGAAATATTCTAAAAAGAAAACCTATTATTTTTAATTTTAAAATATAATAGTTAAAATCATATATACATTTTCCGATTGTAAAAAGAAATTTATTACCAGACAATAAATGATATATTTTTTCCTTCATATTCCTTTTCCTTTCTATTTTACATAAAATACTAAATTAAAGCAAAAACATTAATAGAAATATTCTATTAGTATAAATACTTAACTGTATACCATATATTAAAAGAATAATTCTTACATACCTATATACTTTATTATTAATATTCGATAACAAAATAATATTATTTTTTACTTTGGTATGTATATACCACATGATAATTATTGAACCTATTAAGCCGTAACAATTTAAAAAATCAAGATACGTGTTATGTGACGAAACCTTTTTTCCCCAATATTCACTAAATATTAAAAATGGTTGAATTCCATTACCAAAAAATTTAACAAAAGTATTTCCGCTTTTAAAATTATCCCAAAATAACCGCCAATCTCTTGTTTTTTGTGATGTTAACCTATCGATATCACCATTTTTTAAAGATAACAAAACATCAGCAATACGATTTTTGGCAACAATATTACCAAAGTTATCTTCATATACTTCATTAATATTCTTTTTGACAATAGTAAAAACACCTATTCCCAAAACAATCAACAATAATGAACAATAAATAATAATTTTTTTCTTTTTTTCATGATATTATTTTTTAATTTTTTATTTATGTTTAATAATCATTAAAATAATAAAACTTACGGTATTAATAAATATTCCTGTAATACTTTTAGACAATATTAACCCAATTAACAAAAACATATTAATAACTGGATTAGTTATTTTATCAATCAATTTTTTACTTTTAGTTTTAAATATCTGAACAACAACAGCCAAATTAATATAATATGCCAAAAAATTAGGATCATTTGTTCCATTAAAACGCCAATTTGTAAACCCTATCCTTTGTTCTAAATCAAAATTCCAAAATAACAAACCATGAATTATAGAAAAGAAAACACCATAAACAATTGCATTTAAAATATCATCAACAATCTTTTTCTTTTCAAAAATCCTAAAAGAAGACATATAATTACAATATATTACTAAAAACATTATATTTATATATAATACAATATTTTCACTACGAGGAATCTTATTTAATATAATAGATATTCCTAAAAATATTGTTAAAAAAAGTGTAATAAAAATATTCTCTTTTCTAATTTTAACTTTTTCTTTAATAATATGATATATAACACTTATAAATCCAATAATCAACAATATTCGATTAATTGATCCTCCTATAATAGATATCTCAGTTACAGTCTCAAAGAAAAACAAAAAAACATATGAGCATAGTATTTCTTTAGGATTAGAAAATAGAGCAATTATTAATAATAGCAATAAAGCTAAAGAATCCATATAAATATTTTTAAATCCTGTTAACACTACAATAAAAAAAAGTATTACATATATCCAATTATTGGAATTACATTTATTTATTAATGTATTAGTTTTTATATATATTAATTTCATTTTATCTTTCATATCAACAATCACTCCACATATTTTTTTGAGAAAAACTTAACTATTAACTTATATAAATAGACACTTTTTTTAAGAAAAAACATTGATATTTTTCTGGATTTTGTAAAATATTTTGATTTCATAATAAATGTATAATTATCTCTCAAATATTTAACTATTTCTTTATTATTTTTATAATTAGACCTTATCATATTATCTAAAACATGAAAATAAGCCCAACATAATCTCATATTTGCTATCTCTATCATATCAGGATATTTTTTTTCAATTATACTTTTATTTTTTTCATATGCAAATATTACATCACAATCTCTTTTTTTATTATATTTAGATGTAGTAATGCTATTTTTTCGATGTACATAATAATATACTTTAGAAGTATTAATTGAAATATTTCTACATTTATCGAATAGTTCAATCATAATTAATGCATCTTCATAAGCCCTATTTTTTTCAAATTTTATTTCATCAAAAATACTTTTTTTATATAATTTAGCAACTGCAGAAATCGGAATTTTATCTCCAATCATAACATACCTAATTGCTTCTTCTTTTGAAACTTTATATCTTTCAACATCATCATTTTTTATTACCGTTTTATCATCATAGTAATCAATATAAGTACAACAAGAAACATCGGTTTTATATTTCAAAATATCATTATATAATATTTCACACATATCAATAGTTACAAAATCATCAGAATCAACAAAGCAAACATATTTTCCCATTGACTTATCGATTCCATAATTTCTAGCATCAGATAAACCACCATTTTCTTTGTGAAAAACTTTAATTCTATTATCAATTTTAGATAAAGAATCACACTTCTTGCCACTATCATCACTTGATCCATCATCTACTAAGATAATTTCAATATTACTATAGGTTTGATTAACAATTGAATAAACACATTTTTCCAAATATTTTGAAACATTATAAACAGGAACAATAATACTTATCAAATCATTTTTTTTCATTTTGTTGGCTCACTTTCAACACAATAGTATTTTCCTTTATATTTTGTATAACTATTATTCAAATCGCAATATACAACATCATGTTCAGGAACCCTTTTTTCCTTAGGAGGTAATTTCATATAATCACCATAAGCTATGCTTAAATATCCATCATAGCCTACAGGTATTGGCATCTTTTTTCCTTCGAAATCTTTGTATATTACTTCTTCAAACCATTCTTTTTTATACTCATTTTGCATATATTTTGGTCCACAACAAAGTTCTGTAATTAAACTGCAATCAGATATTTTATATTTTGTCATTCTTCTTTCAGCCAAATTCGCTATTTTCCATCTCAATCTTTTTGTTGGAACTAATAGTAATAATATTCTCCCGAGAAAAGTAACCATTTTACCATGTTTAACAGGTACAACTTGAGTAGAATAAAGTGAATAAGTTAATGCCCATATTTTTTGAATTCTTCTTTTCAATCTTGATGATGGACATCCATCAATTGGAATAAGATCAATTCTTATACCATGATTTATATCTAAATCCGTTTCATAATCTTTGATGAAAGTTGTATTATTATCATTAAATGTCATAAACTGATTTTTAGTATGGTTATTATAACTAGGAACAACCAATTCATAATCTTTTGTATTTCCCTTTTTTGGCCATAATTCTTTTAATTTTTCATAATCATCTCTTGGCATAAAAACATCAATATCATCATCCCATGGTATAAAGCCTTTATTTCTAATTGTTCCAATAAGACATCCTCCACAAAAGAAAATATTAATATTATTTTTTTGACAAAAATCTAGCAAAACTTCATAAATCTCTAAATTTTTTAATTGAAGTTTTCTTAAAAAATCATGTTTATATTCAAATTTTTCTTTAGTTTTCATGATACTAACTTCCTCTTATTTTTTAATTTATAAATTGGTCCATAAAGAAGTCCAACAATTGTTCCAATACCATATGCAAGATGTAATATTAAAAAGATAAATGGTAATAAGAAATATTGTAAATAAACTTTATGATTTATAAATATTATAATTAAATTAATAATATTAAATAACAAATACAAGCCACCAAGTAAAAATATAAAAATAGGAACATTTAATAGTAACATTATTAATGAAAAAACTAATCCTAAAACAAAAAATAATGGCACAAAATGATACAATGAAAAACATTTTGGACAATAATACATTGTTATACCAATCCACTTACCATTACCATATTTTTGTTTTATCATTCCTTTTAATGTATTTCTTGCGCAAGGATACGATATAACAGCAGGTGATAATAAAAACTTGAACCCTTCTTTTCTCATTCGGTAATGCATTTCATTATCTTCAGTTCGAGATAACTCTGTATTATATAAACCAACTTTATCAAAAACAGTTTTCCTATACATTGCATGAGCAAGAGTATTAACATATTCTTTAGTATTACTTCTTCGATATTTAGCAATACCTGATCCAAATAATGATTCTTCTGCAATTAACAACAATTTTTGCCATTTAGAATTGTCTTTACTAACACTTATTCGATGTCCACCAACAATATTTTCCCCATTTTCCATTTCTTTGACATTAGCTGAAATAAAATTTTTAGGAAATTCTGAATGAGCATCTACTCTTAAAATAGCATCACCAGAAGCCTCGGCTAAAGCGACATTCCATCCATATGGCAGGGTTTTATTAGAATTATTAAGCACTTTTATTGCTTTAAAAAGATTACCATTTTTCTTTTTAAAATTCATCATTATTTTTTTCGTATCATCATTTGATTTACTATCTACAAGAATTACTTCTATTTTTTTTAAATCATAATCCTGTTTCATTAATGAATTCAATGAATTATTTAAATACTTTTCTGCATTATATGCAACAATAATAAATGTAACTATCATAACTTCTCCTATAAAATTGTTTTAATACATATCTTTATATCTTCAATTATACTACACTTTTTTATATATTCCAAATTATACTTCATTTTTTCTTTTAATATTTTTTTTACATAAATATCATCAATACTCATTTTATTAATATATTTTTCAATAATTTTAGATTCATCTTTATAATTAATACTAGCACGAGATGTAACCCCAGCTGGCATTAAAAGCGTTGCCATCATTTCATCGGTATATAAATCGACATATTTTTTAACTTCTGGTCTTGTGCCAACAAACGACATATCACCAATTAAAATATTAATTAATTGTGGAATTTCATCAATTCTTGAATTTCTTATTTTTTTACCAATTCTTGTTACTCTATCATCTTCATTAACTGTTATTAAACTTCCTTTATCTGCATCTACTATCATTGTCCTAAATTTAAATATTTTAAATATTTTACCATATTTAGTAACTCTTTCTTGTCGATAAAAAATAGGTCCTTTAGAATCAATCTTAATAATAATACCTAAAATAATAAATACAGGTAAAAGAATTACTAACAAAATAGTGGATAAAATAATATCAAATATTCTTTTTAAAAGCAAATATCCTCTTTTTTTATGTAAAATATCATAATATTTTTTTGTATCTTTATTCTTTAATATATTAGGTAAATCATCATATTTTTTTAACATAAATCAAATTCCTTTAATGTTTTAATAAAACAATCAATAATATAATCAACTTCTTTCATAGTAAGTTTACTATATAAAGGTAATGTAATTTCATTTTGATATTGATTATAAGAATTAGGATATTTTTTTATATCAAAACCAAGATTTTTATAAGCTGTCATCATTGGTAGTGGTTTATAGTGAACATTTGTAGATACACCATATTCAGCCATTCGAATAATAATTTTATTTCTAATTTCTTCATTAATATTATTAATTCTAACTAAATATAAATGTCCACTTGATATGTGATCATCATCATGATGATTTAATAAAGAAACAGGTAAATCTTTAAAAGCTTCATTATATTTATCAATGATTTTATGTCTTTTTTCCATCATTTTAGAATATCTTTTCATTTGTGCAAGTCCAATACTTGCCATAATATCAGTCATATTACATTTATAATATAAACCAATAATATCATATTCCCAATTACCTAATCCATTTTTATGTAAGGCATCTTTATTTTGTCCATGAAGTGAAAGTAATTGGTATTCTTTATATAATTTATTATTATCAAGAAAGTCTCTATCTCTCCATGTTACTGCACCACCCTCTGCAGTTGTTAAATTTTTAACTGCATGAAAGGAAAATGTTGTAAAGTCTGCAATAGAACCAGATGGATGATTCCTTCTTTTAGCACCAAAACCATGAGCAGAATCAGCAATAACAATAATTCTACCAAAGTTCTTTTGAATTTCATTTTTTGGTTTGAAATGTATCTTTTTTTGCTCAACTATTTCCAAAATTTTATCATAATCTGCAATAATACCAGCTATATCAACACCAATTATGGCTTTTGTTTTTGAGGTAATAAGATTTTTTAATTTATCATAATCCATTTCAAAGGAATTTGGTGCGGTATCACATAGAACAATTTTTGCACCAACATGATACACTGGACTTGCTGATGCTGTATAAGTGTATGCTGGAACAATTACTTCATCCCCTTCACCTATTCCTAAAACTCTTAAAGTTAATTCAAGTGCAGCAGTAGCGGAATTCAAACAAACTGTTTTATTAGTATTACAAAAATTAGATATTTCTTCTTCAAATTTTTTGGTTTTTGGTCCTGTTGTTATCCAAGATCCTTTTAAAGTATCAACAACTTCTTCAATTTCATTTTCACCAATATCAGGTGGAGAAAATGGAATATTATTTATTTTTTTCATTATTTACCTCCATTGGTTCATGATATGTTGGAACAACATTTTTCATTGTTTCTTTAACTTTTTTTATGGAATAATTTTTGTTATATTCAATTTCTCTTAATTCATCAAGAGCAGTATTAATTTCACTCATATTTATAGAGGATGGTTTAGATATGAATATCTTATCATGCTTCGTAGAAGTAAGTCCTTCTTCAGCCATAAGGATTTCTTCATATAATTTTTCTCCAGGACGAAGTCCCGTGATTTTAATAGGTATTTCTTCATTAGGAATATATCCCATTAATTTTATTAATGTTTCAGCAAGATCATAAATTTTTACTGGCTCTCCCATATCAAGAACAAATATTTCTCCACCGTTAGCATAGGTTACTGCTTGTAAAATTAAACTTACTGCTTCTGGTATGGTCATAAAAAATCTAGTAATATTTTTATCTGTTACGGTTACTGGTCCACCTTTAGCAATTTGTTTTTTAAAAAGTGGAATAACAGAACCATTGCTACCTAAGACATTCCCAAATCTTACAGCACAAAAATCAGTTCTACTTCTTTTATCTTTAGCTTGAATAATAAGTTCACAAAACCTTTTAGTTGCTCCCATAATGTTTGTTGGATTTACAGCTTTATCGGTTGATATTAAAACAAATTTATCGACATGATATTTATCGGCGATAGTTGCAACATTATATGTTCCAAAAATATTATTATGAATTGCTTCCAAAGGACTATTTTCCATTAATGGAACATGTTTATGAGCAGCAGCATGCAAAACGATATTTGGTCGATACATTTTAAAGACATCTTCAATTCTTTCAATATCACGAACACTTGCAACTACTGTTTCAATATTTTTATCAGGAAAATTACCACGAAGTTCCATCTCAATATCATATAAATTATTTTCATAAATATCCAAAATAACTAAAAGTTTTGGATTATAAGTAATAATTTGACGACAAAGTTCTGAACCGATACTTCCGCCACCACCAGTTACTAAAACAACTTTATTTCTAATTAAATTAGAAATATTTCGATTTTCAAGTTTAATTGGGTCACGTCCTAATAAATCTTCTATTTCCACATCTCTTAAACTATTAATTGGACCTTGTTTATCAATAACATCTTCAGTTGTTGGCCAAACCTTTATTTTTGCTTTTGTTTCACCACATATTTCCAAAATTTTTCTTCTATTTATGGCGTCAAGTTTACTTATAGCCATAAAAATATAATCAACATCATACTCTTCAACAATTCTTGGAATATCATAACGGTTACCTAGTACTTCAACCCCTAATATTTTCTTTTTATATTTTGTTTTATCATCATCAATTAATCCAACGACATTATAATTTTTTTGCGATGCATTCTTAATTGTAATAAGCATTTCTCTTCCACCAAGACCTGCTCCTACAATTAATAAATTACTAACAATATTATTGCCTTTTAAATAATCATCACCATTTTTTCGAAAATGAATTTCACGAATTATCAACCTATAAGAAATAAATGATCCTGCTGTTAAAACAGAAGCTAAAGCATTAATTCTTAAATAATCAAGATGTTCTATCGAAAACATTTTTCCAAAAACAGTTAAAACAATCATCGATAAAAATGAACAAACAATATATTTCAAATAATCTTTACCAATTTCATAGTTAACCATATTTAAATACATTTTAAATAGATTTAAAAACACTTGATAAACAAAGATAGATAAAATAATATTTTCAATAACAATAATATCACTTAAATTTTCATATCCTAAAACATATAACGATAGAATATAACATATTGAAATAAAAACAATATCCGTTATTACCAAAAATAAATTACTTTTTTTAAGTTTATTTATCATTTTTATCACTTCTTTCTATTTGTTTTTCATAAATTCTTTAATTTTTTCTTTAGCAGAATTAACAGAATTTTCATCTCTTTTCATTACATAAAGATTCATTTTAGGAATAGAATAGCAATTTCTACTTGTAGAACTATGTCCAACTAAATTCTGACTTTCAACATCCCATCCCCTCATATCATTAAGTTGCATTTTAACAAGTCTTGAAATGCTTTTATTATCTAAATTAGTAGAAAATGATTTACTTATCGCATCTAATAAATCAGTATACCTGCTAATTAATGTTTTTGATGATGAAACTTTATCAATTATAGCGGAAATAACTTTTTGTTGATTTTTAACTCTTTGTACATCACCATCACTAAATGAAGATCTTTCTCTTGCAAATCCTAATGCTTGCTTACCATTTAATTTATTAATACCTTTCTTATATGAGAAATACATGTTATTCCACTCATCAGTAAACTTAAATTTATAATCGCTGTTAACTTCAATTCCACCAATAGCATCAACAATTTTTTCGATAGTCGAAAAGTTAACTTTGGCATAATAGTTAATATCAATATCTAATAATTTTTCAACTGCTTTAACGCTCTCTCCAACTCCATAATAACCAGCGTGTGTAAGTTTATCATAAACATTTTCACCTTTGCTTGGTAAAATGACATAATAATCTCTCGGAATAGATGTTAACAAAATTTTATGTTTAATAGGATCTACTGATACAACCATATTAACATCCGTATTCATTACTTTATTAATTGAACCAAAAGCATCACCACCGGCCACAAAAATATTAAATGGGGTGTTTGTTACATCAACAACTTTAACTATTTCATGTTCAGTATTTTCAACAGGAACATCAACTGTATCAATTGTTTTTAAATCAAGTTTTAAATAACTAAGTTCAGTTCCTAATAAATCATAGACATTGTTACTTGAAATAACTGCATTTATTTTTCCATCATTTAAATCCTCAAAAAAATTAATAGGATCATCATAATCAATTATTTCAGCCTTATCATATTTTTTCTTTAATAATTCAACTATCTTATCATAATTTTCATTTTTAAAAATGCCAATCTTTTTACTATTTAAATTATCCTTAGTTGTCTTACTATCATTTAGAACCTTAATTTGATATTCTTCTTTTTGCTTTAATTCATCATTTATTTTATCAATAAAACTAATTGTTTTATCAACATATTTAATTCCATATCCAAAAATACACGCAAAAATAATAAAGAAAACACATGCGGTAATCTTAAATCCTTTCTTTATATGTCTTGGTAATGTTAAACATAATAATACTAAATAAATAACCAACAATACAATAATAAATATTTTCAAATAATTATCAGGTATCATATCAAGTTTATAGATATATACCGCAAATATAATTGCAATAACGGTTGATATAAATGCAATTATATTAAATATTAAATTAGTTACTACCTTATTTTTATTTTTTTTCTTTGCCATAACATTTCCTCTTTCTTTTTATATTCCTTAATATTGTATCATATAAAAAAAAAATAGTCTACTATTATATAGACAAAAGAAAAAAATGATTAATTGTACATCGTACAAACTAATCATTTGAATTATTCAAAAAATATTTTTTATTATGCAGGTAAAATCATTGATAAATCGTTATTGTCAAGTAGTTTTTCTAATGTTCCATTAGTAACATCTATATATTTGTTTGCTGCATCAGTAGACAAACAAATAGAATATTGAAAATTACTTCCATTATATTTTACTCTTACAAAAGAATCTTTATTTTGTCCACATTGATTATCACCATCTTTTGCTCTATAAATATCCATATTACCAATTTTTCTAGCAAGCACAGAACCCGCCTTTTTTGGCCAAGCAGCTTTTGTTGAAGTATCACTATTGTCAGTTATAGCAGCATATTTAATATTACCACCTAAAGGTGATGTATCGCCACCCTTTTCAATAATTTGTTTAGTAAAGAAATAATCTCTTCCTGTATCACTACTACCTGCAAAACCTTCACTTCCAGGTAACAATTCATTTGCAAGTGTTAACTGTTGTTGTACACCATTAATAATTTGTACTGCTGTCTCCTTAAAAGTACTATTTCTTGCACTTGTCATAATTCCACTCATACTAACAACTGCAATAGCCATAATTAAAGCTAAAATAACAATAACTGCTAATAGTTCTACTAATGTAAAACCTTTTTTATTCATTTTTTTCATTTTCTTTTTTCTCCTTCTCTATTTATAACAAAAGTATAGCATAGCAATTATTTTTTAGTCAATACTTTTGTTATCAATTTGTCAAAAATTAATTTTATTTTACACTATAAACTCATAATAAATGTTGGAAAAGCTATCTCATCAATACATTTACCTAGTTTTAAATCTTCATCTAAAAGGGATAATCTATGTAAATAATTTAATAAATCTTTTCTACTATAGTTTTTTATCTTATATCTTAAAGCGACAACTTGTTTAGGATTCTTTAAATTTAAAATACTTGTTATTTCATCATTTGCGAAATTCTCTAACACTTTAACACTATAAATTAATCTTATTTGATTAGCAAGGGCAATCATTATCTTAAAGATATCTTCTCCATAATTAATCATTTCATGATATATTGTTAGACTTTTCTTTTTATCTTTACTAATTATAGCATCTATTAAAAGAAAAATATTAGTATCTATTTTTTTTATTACAACATCATCAATATCACTTTTAGTAATTTCATTTTTGGAATACATTAATAGTTTATCAAGTTCATTATTAATTCTATTAATATCGGTACCAATATTATCAATTAAATACTTTATGGTATCAAGAGATATTTTAGTATTTTTACAATAATTCTTAATATATTTATTTAAATCCACTTCTGTTTCGATAACCATCATTTTATCTTTAACAAGTTTTACAATATTTTTTTTACTATCAAGTTTATTACAAGATATAATTAATACATTATCTTTATTAGGATTTTCTATATATTTCTTTAATATATCAACATCATGATTAATATCCATTTTTTCACTAGATAAGAATTTTGCATTTTTAGCATAAACATATTTTTTCTCATTAAAGAAACCATAAGTATCTAAATCCATTATAGCATTACTAATATTAATATTTTCCATATCATAAGTAATCAAATTATCATAATTATCTTTTAGAATATTTTTTAATTCTAAATTAATTACCGTATCATTTTCTCCAATAATTAGATATAAATTATTCATTTTCTAAATCCTTAGTTAATTCTTTAATACAACTATCTAACATTTTTAAATCTTTACATGATCCTTGAGCAAATTTATTACTTCCACCACCATTACCTAAACATTTTTTAGATATATCACGAAGGATTTCTCCAGCATTTAAAGAGTTACTATTACATCTTGCTAGTAATATAGTATTATCTTTAATAGTATTAGCAATGATAACTAAGATATTTTCATATTGATTTGCAAGATTATCCATAACTTGTTTTAAAGAATTATTATCCATATTATTAAACTTTTTAAATAAGAAATAATTATTATTTATTTCCATCATATCTTCTTCTAAACTAGATAATGATGATACTATTCGTTCTTCCTTAGTTTTTTGATAATCTTTTTCTAGTTTTTTAACATTACTTGTTAAAGTATTTAATATTTCTTTTAAATCAATAATATCTTTGTATGATGATAATTTATCTTTAATAGTCGGAAAATTAAAATCTATTTTTATATTATTATTTTTAGCTTCTGATAAAATACTTTTAGCTTTAATATTAAGTTTTATGATTTCATCTTGATATGTTTTAGAAAATTCTTTTAATTTATCTTCTATTTTATCTTTAGTAGCTGCTTCAATACGATAAATATTACTTCCTTTACTTGTGAAATCTACTATCGCAAATCTCTTAATTAAAGATGTATTTTTAACATGAGTTCCACCACATAATTCTTTGGAATTATCAAATTCAACAAGACGAACAACATCACCATATTTTTCATTAAATAAGGCCATAACTTCGCTTTTATCAATTTCATTAATATTTTTTAAGGTTGTTACTCTTTTAATTTTTTCTTTAATCATTTCATTAACTTTATTTTCAACCTTAATTAAATCTTCATCAGTTATTTTAACTGGACTATTAAAATCAAATCTTAATGTTTCGTTGTCAACTCTACTACCTTGTTGACTTATTTCTTTACTAATAATAGATCTTAATGCATATTGAAGTAAGTGAACAGATGAGTGATTAGCTTCGGTATCACATCTTTTTTCTTCATCAACGATTAATTCACATTCTCCTTCTTTAATAATACCACTAAGTACCTTAACTTCATGAATGTTTTGACCATTTGGTCCTTTAAAAACATCAACAACTCTTGCTTTAAAAGTATTAGATGAGATAATACCAGTATCATTTACTTGACCACCACCAGTTGCATAAAAACAAGTCTTATCAAGAATAACATACCCATTTTTTGTTATTTTAGTTGTTATTTTATCATCCTCAATTAACTTAATGATATTAGCCTTCATTTTATATTTATCATAGATAAACTCTGATTTATCAGTTAAATTTAGAAGTAATTCATTTTGTGAATTCATACTTGTTTTATTATGACGATTATTTTTTGATTGTTCTTTTTGTTTTTTCATATATTCATCAAATTCATCTCTACTTGTAGTAAAACCTTTTTCTTCTAAATATTCAAGGGTTAATTCAAATGGAAATCCATAAGTATCATATAACTTAAATGCATCAGCACCACTTATTTTATTATCAAGTGACTCATCCATTAGTTCAAATAGTTTCTTTTCACCATCTTGTAGTGTTTTATTAAATAATTCTTCCTCTTGCATAACTAAAGCTTTTACATGAGGCATTTTATCTTGTAAATATGGATAAAACTCCTTCATATTATCAACAACACTATCTACTAATTTATAGATAAATAATCCTTTGATACCAAGTTTTCTTCCAAATCTTACACTTCTTCTTAATAATCTTCTTAGGATATAACCCCTTCCAAAGTTTTCAAAGGTTGCACCATCAGAAAGTGCAAAAGTAATAGCGCGAATATGATCAGCAATAACCTTAAATGCCATTTCACCATTATACATAAGACCACTTAACTCTTCTATTTTATTAATAATTGGTAAGAATAAATCTGTATCAAAATTTGAATCAGCATCTTGGAAAATACATGCCCAACGCTCTAACCCTGCACCAGTATCAATATTTTTGTTAGGAAGTTCATTATATTCGCTTCTTTCCTTTCCTTCTTCACTATTATATTGACTAAAAACATTATTCCAAATTTCAATAAATCTTTCGTTATCATCACCATTTTTAAAATGTTCTAAAGCTTTACCATCAAAATCATATTTTTCCCCACGATCAAAAAATATCTCAGTATCAGGGCCACATGGACCTGGTCCTATTTCCCAAAAGTTATCAGCAAGTTTTACAATGTGATCAGTTGGTATTCCTAATTCTATCCATTTATTAATTGTTTTAACATCATCTGGAAAAACAGTAACATAAAGTTTTTCAACAGGAATATCAAACCATTTTTTTCCAGTCAAGAGATTATAAGCAAAAGTAATCGCTTCTTCCTTAAAATAATCTCCAATAGAAAAATTCCCCATCATTTCAAAGAAAGTATGATGTCTTCTTGTTACCCCAACATTTTCAATATCATTAGTTCTAATACATTTTTGAATATTAGTAATTCTTTTAGATACTGGTACTTCACTTCCATCAAAATATCTTTTAAGGGGGGTTACACCCGCATTAATCCAAAGTAATGTATCATCATCTTTTGGTATTAAACTAGAACTTGGTACAATCATATGTCCATTCTCTTCAAAATACTTTAACCACATTTTTCTTATTTCTCTACTTGTCATTCTTTTCATAATAAACCTCACTTTTTCGTATAAAAAAGACCTCATAGGAACAGAGATTATCCATGGTACCATCCTACTTTGGTCTTAATTTGATAACGGCATTACCGATTCTATTATTCTTTAAGAATAGCCTTCATATTACCTTTATGTTAATTTTCACCACCATTAACTCTCTTTAATAAAGAATAATATTACTCCTTCTTAAAATAGATTTCAAAATAAATTATAACATACTTTTGATATTTTGAAACATTTTTTTATAATTTTGTTAATGAATTTTTTCAAATATGAATTTATATATATTTTATTTTTAAAAGAAAATAAGTAAATTTTTAAAATATTCTTAATAATCTTTATTTTTTATTAAATTAAAATATAAACCTTCTTTTTTTATATAAAAAAGACTTATTCTAATTAAAACAAGTCTGAATGTGAACCAGTCGCAAATAGTAGTAAGACCAATTCATTTTCTTTGATTTTATACACTAATAACCAATCCGGGGCTATGTGACATTCGAAACAATCCTTATATTTATTATCGTCAATTAGCTTATGATTTTTATATTTAGATTCAAGTTCTTCACCATTTGCTAATTTATATATAACATACGCTAATTTAGTTAAGTTTTTATGTTGTTTTTTTATAATCACTTTTGAACTTTGAAGTCAAATCAATTGTATATTTACCAACAATCTTGTTAAATTCTTCCATTTTCTATATCCTCATCAAGTTCTTTAAACATTTCATAAACATTGTTATAACCTTTTCGTTTTCCACTTTTTAAATCTTCAAGAATTTGATCTCCTTCTTTAATTACCTCAATTAAATCTTTATTAGGTTTATTTTTTTCAATTTTAAATGGTATGCTTGCTGTATTAACACATTTTGTTAAAAACATACTAATTGCAGTTGTCATATTTAAACCTAATTCTTTAAATAAAACATCGCTTTCTTTTTTTAAATCTGTATCAATTCTTATATTTAAATTAGTGGTGCTAGAAATACTTGCCATATTATCCCTCCTCACATAATCATTATACGATATTTTATACACGTTGTCAACACAAATATAGCGACATGTCATTATCTTTCATTAAATTCCCTTTATAAATCTTTTAAATATTCATGATAATCTTTATTTTTTATTAAATCACGATGTTTTCCCATACCTAATACTTTTTTATTATTTAAATAGATTATTTTATCAACATTACTATTTTCTAATAAACTTTTGTTATTACTAATCATAATGATTGTATGTTCTCTCTTTAAATTAATGATAATATCCCATATTTTCTTATAAGTATTTCCTTTAACATGATCTAAAATATTATTAATTAAGATAATTTTACTTTTCTTTAAAAAGATTCTTGCTAAAGCTAACATATATTTTAAATTATCATTAATATTATTATCTATAATTGTTTCATAACCATTATCTAATTTCTCTATAACATTATCTATTTCTAAATATTTACATATCGCTAAAATATTTTCAAAATTACTATCAAATATCTCTAAATTTTCTTTAATACTAGTACTAAAAAAAGTAGGATATTCCATAATAAAACCAATAATATTACTAATATTTTCATTACTATAATTATCAATATTAATATTATCAATTAATATCTCTCCTGAATGAATTCTATTATATCTAAGTAATAAATCAAAGATAGCATTAGATGAGAGGTTATTACCTGTAATTATTGTTAAACTTTTTTCTTTAATATTAAAAGATACATTAGAAAGATAAGGAGATAGTTTATTACCATATAAAATATTTTTAAATATTATATTACCTTTGATATCATTATAATCACTTTTACTTACAACATGATTATTGGCATATTGAAATAACTTTTCAATTCTCTTTAGGGATACTTCTTTATTATTTAAACTTTCTGATAAAACAATAATTGATGTGAATAATTCACTAAGTTTGGTATAATAACTATAAATAATAGTAATAGTTCCTAGAGTCATATAATTATCAATAATTAATTTAATACTAATAAACAATGATATTATTTTAGTAATATCAATAATTCCTAATGTAATCTCTCTTAATAGATATCTTGTCATATTAAGTTTTGTATGAGTTTTTATATAATCATCAACCGTTAAATCTAATCTTTTATTAATCGCTTTATATATATTAAAACCTTTTATTGTTTTAAGAGATAAGAATATTTCTTGAAATAAACTAATTCTTTTATCATTTTTATTTTTTCTTAAGATATTAATATTCGAGATATTCTTATTAAAATAAAATAATAAAAAAATAATGATTAGAAAACTAATTAAAGTAATAATACCAATTATTTTATTAATAAAGAAAAAATAAACAATGATATAAATAAACTCTAATATTTCAACAATTCTTATTACTAAAGTACTATAATAATCACTAACCATTTCAAAATCTTCTGATAAAATATTACTATATTCTGATAAACTAAATCTTGATAGGCTATATAAGGAATTATTTACGGTTTTATTAATTCCTAATTTCATGTATGATTTATAAAGAGCTAAATATAAATAAAAGTAAGCCTTTTGATTAAAGTAATCTACTAATCGATAAATAATCGTTAATAAAGAAAAAATAGATAAATAAAAAATTGTTTTATCAAATAAAGTATCTGTTAAACTATCAATAATCTTACTGTAATAAATAGGTATTATTAATAATAAAACATTAAGTAAAATACTAATAATAAATTTTAAAATAAATTTATATTTATGTTCTAATAATATTTTTTTATTTTCTAATTTATTCACAAAATCACCATTATTAATATTTACTTTATAATAAAAAAAATGTAATAAATTACACTTTTTCTAAGAATTTTTTTCTCGTTATAAAATTAAATATCATAACGATAATTGTAGATAATATTTTAGATATCATTTTATTAATATTTAATTTATTAATTAATAAAAATAATAATAATTCTGATAAACCAAGACCAATTAAACTAAATATTATAAAGATAATAAAATTTCTTTTAC